>JAFUBV010000136.1 GCA_017460025.1 Methanobrevibacter sp.
AAATCATAAGTCCGAATGCCCAATTCAGTCTGATTCTTATTAATTTTTTTACTAACCATAAATAACCAACACACAATAACTAATACTTAATATAACTTATGTAAATAATAGTATATAAACTTTACTATTATAAAAAACAGTTAAATTATAATTCAAAAAATTTTTGTAACCTATATTAAAAATTAAATTCAACTAATAAACTATATTAAAATTCACTAGATTTAACTAAAAAAATTAAAAAAACAAGAAATATATAACATAGTTATAAAAAATTAAAAATAAAAAAATTAGTTTTGGCGGATGCCCTGTGAAAATTAAAAAATAGATAAATTTTTTATCTATTTCTTATTTTTTTAATTATTATTCATTTTATTTCTTTTTTTTAAAAAAACTGGCATTTTTCGGTAATTATATATTAAATACAAAATATACTATATTTATTAATATTTTTGTTGTGATAATTATGAAAATGAAAAAGATAATGTTAATATGTATTTTCATATTAGCAATTTTAACAATTAGTGTTGTCAGTGCTAGTGATAATGCAACACAAATTGAAGAGGATTCTCTTAGTGTAACAAACATTAACGAAGAATCCGTTGTGGAAAGTGATAATTCACAGGATGTTGTTTGCTTAGATGAATCTCAAAGCAGTTATGGTGCTGATGATTCTCAGGAAATCATATCAATGAATTATGAAGAACCTCTTGGCGAATCTGACGGATTCATATCTATGCATCAAAAGGAAGTGGCTAAAGGAAATCCAATAAATTTTGCAGTCCTAGGTTTTGATGGAAATATGGTTGTTAAGATAGATGGCATTAAAAAACAAGCAACATATACTGAACGTGCCGATGAAGAATCATGGGGATATGCGGTCAGCACAGAAGGTTTAAATGTTGGAACACATGTTTTATCAATTGATGTCAGTTATAGTCAGTATGGTCATAAATCAAAAAGTTTCACTTTTGAAATCAAAGAAATTATTGTAGATCCTCCAACTAAATTTACCATTGGTGGTTATAATTATGATTTGTATGTTCAACTGCCTGCAGGCAGTGATTTCAATAAACTAAACATATATGTTAATGGTAAAAAGGCAACAGTGAAGAGTAATGAACAAAATGGGGTAGGATATCAATTGGAGAATTTAACTGCACCTACTGAGGGTTATCTAAATAAAGTTGTTGTGGAATATGGTGATATGTATAATAAAACATTCAATATACCTACTTATTATACATTAGATGTTTCCAATAAAGCATGTTCCCAGAATGGAGGATATTCAGGATTTTACTATATTTATCCTCCTAATGATTTTTTACAAGAAAATCTTGTTGCTAAAATTGATGGTAAAATATATCCTATTGTTAAAAAAGGTTTTTATGATTCATACTATATTGATGTCTCTAATTTAGGTGTAGGAGAATATGTTGTTGAGGTTTCATATTATGAAGAAGGAAGATTTTATAATCTTACTGAAAAAGCAATTATTACCATGGTTCCATCAATGAAAATTGATAATCAGGTTATTAATGGTAAAGGTTCAATTGAAATAGATGCACCAGGAAACCCTATTACCGTTTTAGCTCATATTTATAATGACTATGATGATTATAAATTATCCATTAAAACGGCTAACGGTAAAGGTACATTTTCATTAGCAAAACTGAATGCTGGAACTTACTGGGTAGTTGTAACATATAATGGTATTAATCTTGAGCCTTACGGGTCTCATAGTATTTCAGTTTTAAACTCAAAATTAACTGCAAAAAATTTATCTAAATACTATGGAACTTCATCTCCGTTTAAAGTTAAAGTAAATGATTATAAAGGTAAAATCGTTAAATCAAATTATGTTAAATTCTATATCAATGGAAAATATGTTAAAAAGGTTAAAACGGATAAAAAGGGTTATGCTTCCTTAAAAATTTCAAAGGCTCCCGGTATCTACAATATTTCTGTAAAATATGGGGATGTTGAAATTACAAGAAAAGTAACAGTCAAACATGTAGTAACACTCAAGACTGTAAAAGTCAAAAAATCAGCTAAATCACTCACTTTAAAAGCAACCTTAAAACAGGGTAAAAAGGCTTTGAAAAATAAAAAGGTTACTTTCAAATTTAACGGTAAAACATATAAAGCTAAAACAAATAAAAAAGGTGTTGCTAAAGTTACCATTAAGAAATCAGTTTTGAAAAAACTTAAAGTTGGTAAAACTGTCAAGTATCAGGCAACTTATTTAAAAGACACTGTTAAAAAATCAGCGAAGGTTAAAAGATAGATAAATTTCTATCTTTATTCATTTATTTCCAAATTAATCATAAATTATTCATGGTGGAGATTATGAAATTTAAAAAGGTAATTGTATTAACTATGCTCATATTAGCGATTTTAACTTGTAGTGCGGTTAGTGCAGTAGATGATAATTCTATAGATTCAAATCTGGAAATTTCCGAGGAAGATAATATAGAATCTGTAGACAATGAACTTGAATTGCAAAGTAATTCAAATGATAATGCAGAGGAACTTGAACAGTCAAATGAAGATATTTTAGCCAATAGTGATGAAAACATTCTCCAATCAAATCCAAATGATTTAACTATTAATTTTCCAAAACAAGTTGAATTTCATTCTTATGATGATGAAATGGAATTTTCGATTTATCTTCCAAAGAACTCAAAAGGAGTAGTTTCGATTTATAAAGATGCATCTTTGGAAAAACAGTTTAATTTGAGTGATAATGCCTTGAAAACTGGAGGAATTTCTGGAACATATAACGTTCATTATATTGATAATGCAAAAAATGATGAATATAAAGTTTATGTTAATATTTATTATCTAAAATTTTCTAAAACAACATTTACGGTAAAATATGATGATGGAATTAATATCATAGAAAAATCAGCGCTGGTTGATGTAACTTATAGATTAGGTTGTAATCCTGATGTTGTTTATGGCCAAGAACTTGATATTATAAATCCATATGATTTAGACGGAAAAATATATGTTGAAATTGATGGTAAAAAATTCACAGCTACTTCTAGAGTCATTCCTGATGATGTTGATTGGATTGATCATTATGTTAAATTTAATAGTGCATTAACAATAGGCAAACATAAGGTTGTTATCACTTATTATGGTGATAAAGTTTATCCTGCCAAAACTGTAGAATGTGACATAATTGTTGCTCCAAAAATCATTGGCGAGAAATGGCAAATTGAGCAACGTGAGAAAATATCTCTGCAGCTTCCTAAAAATGCTAAAGGTAGCTTAGTTTTATATCTTTATAATTCTAAAAACAAAATTGTCAAGAAATTCACAAAAAAATTTAAAAAAGGTAAGGCTTCCTTGACTGTTCCAAAAAATTTCTATGGAAAATTTTCAAAAGCTGTTATAAAATACAACGGTAAGGATTATAAAGTTAAGAAGGTTGTTGTAAAAAACATTATTATCAAACCAATTGTTAAGGTTCCTAAATATATGCTTCAGGGTGAGAAAAAATATGTTTCAATTAAATTGCCAGGTAAAAAAGGTGTTTTAAAGCTTTATGTGAGCGTATATAAAAAAGGTAAATATAAGACTAAAGTCTATTCTAAAAAATTGGTTAATGGTAAAGCTAAAATATCCTTGTCCAAACTTAAAGTTAGAGATGACATTATTAATATCAGATTTATTGAAACTTTAAAAAGCGGTAAAAAAGTATCATATTATATTTATGAGAGATGTGAAATTTTAAAACCGTTAAAAATTCAGGTTTTTAATCCTTATACTGAATCAGAGGATGTTGAAATATATGCATATAAATCAGGAGGAAAAGCATTAGCTGGCAAATATATTACTATTAAAATTAATAATAAATTTGTTAAAAAAGTTAAAACCAATAAAAACGGTTATGTTGCATTTAGCATTCCAACTAAATACAAATCAAGCACTTTTAAACTCACTGCCCATTATAAGAAAAACATTGCAAGTGCAAAAATAAAATTTATTTAAAAAGGACTTTTTGTCCTTCAATTCTTTTTTTGATTTAATTTTGCTAAAATTTATTAACTTTGATTTATATAATTATATTTAGTTTTTATTTAGGGGTTTTTTCATGAGAAAGGTTATAACATACGGCACTTTTGATTTGTTTCACAAAGGACATTACAATATTTTAAAAAGGGCAAAAGACAATGGCGATTATTTGATTGTAGGTGTTACAGGTGAAAATTATGATATTGGCCGTGGTAAATTAAATGTTCATGATACTCTTGCCACCAGAATAGAAAATGTTAAAAAAACAGGTTTGGCAGATGAAATAATTGTTGAGGAGTATCTTGGCCAAAAAATAGGAGATATCATAAAATATGATGTTGATGCATTTGTAATCGGTGATGATTGGGTTGGAAAATTTGACCATTTATCCAAATACTGTGAAATGATTTATTTGGAGCGAACAAAAGGAATTTCAAGCACTCAAATAAGGCAGGAAACATTTGACCATTATGATATTGGTATGGTTTGTGATATTGCTGATGATAATGGAATAATCGATGAAGCAAAATTGTTAAGCGGTTTTGAAGTGAAAAATGTTTATTTTGATGATAAATCCATTGCTGATGATTTTTTTAAAAGATTTGAAGTTGAAAACAATTTTGATGATTTTGATGAAATGTTGGACTCATCAGATATAATTTATGTTCATTGCAGTGTCGAAAAAAGAATTGATTATATTCGACATGCTCTTAAAGCTGAAAAACATGTTATTTATGATCCTCCTGCAACAATCAATCCTGATGAATTAAAAGAATTATTTGAAATAGCCAGAAAAAATAAAGTAATTTTAATGGAAAACATTAAAATGGTGCATATTTTTGTATTTAATCAGCTATTGTGGATGACACAGGGCGGATTGATAGGAGATATCTTAAGTTTTAACTGTTCTATTTCTAAACTTGATGATAATCGTTCAAACTTATTCTATGATTTAAGTACATTATGTTTACTGTTGATGTTGAAAATTATGGGTCAGGATTATTTGAAATCTGATTTTAAGGTTACTAAATCCGGTGACGATATAGAATTTGCATCAATGTACTTTGATTATCCAAAAGGAATTGCTGTTATTAATGCAGGAAATAAGATACGTGTCAATAATCAACTGGAGATAATCGGAAGTGAAGGTACAATCCGTATGTTTGGCGATTGGTGGAAATGCAAACATTTTGAAATCCACAAACCTGGTTTAAGTGATGTTGAAGTATTCAATACTAATTTTGAAGGGGACGGATTTAAATATTTAATAAAAGAATTGTCCAGAATGTTGGCTACAGATCGTATCAATACAAAAGCTATTCTTGAAGAGGAATCTCTAAAAATTGTTGAAATATTTAATGAAATCGACAAAAAAGAATAACTATGATATATATTGTAGATAACTTGTAATTAAAACATACATTTATTAATTTATTATTCAATATTATTAATTATAATATAGTTAGAGGCGTGAATCTAATGAAATTAAAAAATAAACTTTTGATATTAGGTATTTGCCTGTTATTGATGTGTAGTGTTAATGCGATTAGTGCTATATCAGATGATAATGGGGCATTAACATTAAATCAGGATAACGATTTAATGTCTGTAAGTGAAGATGAACAACTGTCTGTAAGTGATACTGATACTTTAATTGAATCACAAAAAGAAACTGCTGTTCAAACAACTGTTAATACACAACCAGAACTTAAAGCAACAGCATCTAAAACACCATATCAACAATTTAGTGATGATATTAATAGTGGTCAGGGAACTGTTTATTTAAATGATGATATTCAAATATCAAAACCCTTTGAAATTAGACATAATCTGGTTATTGACGGTCAGGGTCACACTATTGACGGTCAGTCAAAAACTAACATGTTTAGAGTATACAGCAGTACTTTAACTGTTAAAAATACTGTTTTTAAAAATGGTTATGCTGAACAGGGTGGGGCAATTTATTGCCTTTATGGAAATCTGAAAATTGAGGGATGTACATTTACCGGAAATGTTGCATATGATAATGGTGGAGCAATCTATCAAAGTCACGGAACATTAACTGTATCTGATTCAAAATTCACATCTAATAAAGTTGAAAGCTCTAAAAAAATGTGTCATGGTGGAGCGATCTATTTATACCGTGGACATGCAAAGATTTCAAAATCTGTATTTAAATCAAATTCCTGTATTTCCAAATCATTAAAAAAACATAGTCAGGCAACTAAATATCAATTTGGTGGAGGAGCAATTTATATTAATGAAGGATCTGCTCATGAAATAACTGACTGTGAATTCACAGGAAATAAAGCAAGTAACCATGGTGGTGCAGTATATGCTCACAAACCTAAAGATTTAAAAATAAACAGATGTACTTTTAAAAATAATAGGGCTATTTACGAAGATGGTGGTGCAATTACATTTAATGGTAATAAATTATCCATTAAAAATTCCTATTTCTACAACAACAAAGCATATGAAGATGGAGGAGTAATGGACGCTCTTTCATTAACCAAAAAGAAAACCTACATCACAATCACCGGTTGTACTTTCCAAGGAAACATCGCTAATAAAGGTGGAGGTGTTTTCTGGATGGGTAAAAAAACAGTCTTTACAATGAAAAACAACAAATTCATCAAAAACAAAGCAACCATTGGTGGTGTATTCAATGCTGAAGATACAAATGCTAAAATCAGTAAATGTATCTTCCAGGGCAATAAGGCTACCAAAGTTACTTCATGGACCATGAAGGCTAAAAACGGTCATGTTTTAAAACACACTGGTGGAGTAATTATGATGGATAAAAAAGTAGTGAAATTCATTAAATGTACTTTTAAAAGTAATTCCGCTACTTTTGGAGGAGTTGCCTATCATAAAACCGGAAAACTGACTTTCACCGGATGTAAATATGCTGCAAATAAAGCAAAATCCGGCCCTAAAGTGAAAAAAGAATAAACCTAAAACCAACAAAGGGTTAAACTGCAAAATATAATTGTAGTTTAATTTAACCCTTCCTTTTTTTATATGCCTTTTTTTTTGAAAAAATTTAGTTAAATAATTTAAGTAAGTTTTTATAAAATACATTATATGGTGATATTTTGGCATTAGTTAGCGTAATAATTCCTTTTCATAAAACCAGAAGATATCTTAAGGATTGCCTTGAAAGCCTGCAGGAGCAAAATCTGGAGGGTATTGAAATAATTCTGATATTAAATGGTGTAGCTGAGGATATTGATGATTTGTTAAACGATAATATGATTGTTAAATCATTTGGCGAAAAAATCAATGTTTCCAAGGCAAGAAATGAGGGATTAAATCTGACTAATGGTAAATATGTCTATTTCATGGATAGTGATGATTACCTGTATGGGGATTCACTGAATAGGCTAATGGATGTTGCCCGAAAAAGCGATGCTGATTTTATAAATGGTGAGAGGATAAGCACATATTACATTAAAGAGAGATTTAACGAAGAGCTGAAAAAAACCAAACTTACAGAGAGCAAAAATCTTTCAAACATGCAATATTCACTTAGACTGCTTTCAGGTTTAAATGTGGCTGGCGAAGAAGTGCTGTCAGTTCTTCACTGCCTCATTAAAAAGGAACTTATTGGAAATATACGATTTGATGAAAATAAGATATATCACAGTGACTATTCATTCTTAATTGATGTATTTGATAATATCAACACGTTTTATGGAGTTGAAAATGCATTATATGCCAAAAGAACAAGTGATGATCCAATATATGAGCCGACTCTTTACCAGATTGAGGAAAACAGATTCATAAACTATTATAATGAATATGAAAATGTGTTAAATAAACTCAATAACGTTTCTGGGGAAAAATACGAGTTGCTTAAAAAAGAAATGGCCAACAAACTACTCAAATTTTATTACAATGGATACAAATTTGATCATAATAATGAAATGATGAATATTTCAAAGAATTTCAATCTAGATGAGCTTAATTTCTTTGAAAAACTTGAAATCAGGGCACTTCAGTCAAAAAACATGAAAAAAGTTAAGCTATTTAAAGGATTGAGAGTGGGCAAGAAAAAACTGATGAGGCTGCTTAAAAACCGCTGGAGATTTTTAATACTGTTCTACTTCAGAATATATAATAAAAGGCCAATCAACGATAAGAAAATATTTTTTGAAAGCTTTAAGGGAAACTACTATACTGACAGTCCGAAATACATCTATGAATACTTATATAATCATTATCCGAATGACTATGAATTTGTATGGCTGATGAACGATAAAAAAGCTATTCCTGGAAATCCCAAAACTGTAAAAAGAAACTCATTAGCTCATTTTAAGCAATTGGCGACATCAAAATACTGGGTAATGAATACCAAACAGGACTTCTGGTATGTTAAAAGATCTGGGCAGGTATTTTTATCAACATGGCATGGAACTCCTCTTAAACGATTAGGTTTTGACATGGATAATATTCATTTGGACAATCCTAAAACAAAAGAGATTTATCTGAAAGACTCAAAGGACTGGGATTATCTGATATCACAAAATCCCTTTTCAACTGAAACATTTCCAAGGGCATTTGCATATGATGGTAGGATACTTGAAACCGGTTATCCAAGAAATGACCTGTTGTATAATGCCGATGAGGATAAGATAGCTCAAATCAAAAGGGATTTAAAGATTCCTGATGATAAAAAAGTGATTTTATATGCGCCGACTTGGAGAGATGTTGAAACTCACGAACTTGAAGATGCAAAATATGGGTTGGAACTTGATTTGAATCTGTTGATAGAATCCCTTGGCGATGAATATGTCATTTTAATAAGGACTCATTATTTGATATCCAATAATTTGAATCTGGATGATTTTAGAGATTTTGCACTTAATGTCAGTGATTATGAGGATATTGCAGAATTGTTTCTAATCAGTGACCTTTTGATAACAGACTATTCAAGTGTTTTCTTTGATTTTGCAAACTTAAAAAGACCAATATTGTTCTACACTTATGATCTTGAAGAGTATGAAAATGAATTGAGAGGATTTTATATTGACATTAAAACTGAAGTTCCAGGACCACTTTTAAAAACAACTGAGGAAGTTTTGGATGCAATTTGTCATATTGATGAAATTTCAGAGGAATATTCTCAAAGATATGATGAATTTTATGACAGGTTCTGTAGTTTGGATGATGGTAATGCATCTAAACGAATTGTTGAGGCAGTATGGAACAGACATTAAATCACTCTAAAGTTCCTGAATTGCCCTTAAATTCCATATTTTTTTAAAAATTTCTCTTTAAATTAGTTATTCAATTACTTTATAAGTGACTATTAACTATTTTTATAATATATTTTTTATATATTTTTATACACAAATTGCATTTATAATAAAAATTCATGGATAAAATGATGGGATAAAAAACGTTTAAATATCTTTAAATTCTTTAAATTCTTAACTTAACAACCCTAATTTGTCATCCAAACATTTATATGCTTTAATTATAAAACATTAATTTATGAATTTTGTTTATGAAAATAGTTGAAGATAAATCTTTATTTGTCATTATTTTCATCTAAAATGTTTACTTTTCATAATAATGAAAAAATAATATATTTTATATAATTTTTAATAAATTATTTAAATTTCATAAACAATTTTCATGGAGGTATGAATATTGTGTTCAATAATTATAAAAAATATGTAATTGTTTTTTTAATTATGGTATTATTTATAACAATGGGCTCTATTTCCGCTCATGAAAATATTTCTCAAGAGTTGGTGTTAGGAGATTCACATGAAAATGTGGAAGCTGTTGAAGCAGCAGATGATGCTAATTCTCTTTTAGAAGATAATTCAAACGAAAATGTTTTGGAAGAAACTTCTAACAATATAATGAGTTTAAATACGCAGGATACATCTGTACTTTCTTCAAATGAAAGTGATTCATCTGTTAGTAATGTAAATAGTAATGAGAATACTGTTTCATCTTCAAATAGTGTTGTTAAGATTCCTACTAAGGTATATGCACCAGCAAAAACAATTAAATATAAAAAAAATACTTATTATAAAATTAAAGTATTGGATGATGATGGAAAACCTTTAAAAAAGGTTGTACTTAAAGTAAAAGTTTTTACTGGTAAAAAATCTAAAACTTATTCACTTAAAACTTCATCTACAGGTATAGCTAAACTCAAGACAAAAAGTTTGGCTTTAGGAACACACAAAATAACTATTACTACTAATAATAAAAAATATAAAATTTCTAAGACAACTAAAATCGTAATTAAGAAAAATGTTCCAAAAACTGCAGAAAAGTTAAGTGTTTCTGCACCAGTAACTTATGTAAATTATAAGACAAGCAGTTATTTTACAGTTAAAGTTAAGAATAGTTATGCTGATCCTGTTAAAAAATTAAAGTTAAAAGTTAAAGTGTTTTCAGGTAAAAAAGCTAAAACTTATTCACTTAAAACTGATAAAAATGGTGCAGTTAAAATACAAACTAAAAAATTATCATTAGGAACTCATAAGGTTAGCATATCCACTACCAATAAAAATTATAAGGTTTCTAAATCAACTAAACTTGTAGTTAAACGTACTGGAATTGTTTATTTAAAAACTTTATTATATTATCCTGATGGAAATAAATATGAAGCTAAATTAACTTGGCATTCCTCTTCAGGACATACTTATCAGGTTTTAAAGAAAACCACTGGTAGCTATAAGGTAGTATCAATAGTCAAAGCTAAAAGTTCCACTACTTCTTTTACAGAAAAAGTAGGTAAAAATGCACAAGCCACATATTCAGTTAGGGAATCTGATGCTGGATATGGTATCAGTAATTATGATAAGGAAGGTTTAACTTTACTTAAAAGTCCTAATGTTGATGCTGACTTCCAAAATCTAAAAGCTAAAATTACTTGGAATAAAATAAGTGATGCAACTAAATATAGGGTATTTAGAAAAATGGGATCTAGCGGAGATTATAAATGCATTGCAGTTCTTGATTCTAGTCATGATTCATATACTGACTGGTATTATAAATCTTCAAAGGAATTAGATCCAATTTTAAACAGCGATACCTTTGTTGATCCAAGTTTTAATAGTTTACATTATACTGTTCGTGCATGTAATGTAAAAGAAGTAAATAATGTCGAAAAAGTCAGTTATGGATTGTATCTTAAAGATGGTGATTTTAATTTGGAATCTCCTTCAATCATTTCTCTTAAGAATAATAAGATAACATGGGGTAAAGTTCCAAATGCGGAAGGTTATATTATCTATAAGAAATCCGAAGGTAGTGACACCTGGCAAAAAATTGCTACTGCAGCAAAATCCTCTTCCACTCAAATTTCATTAAATATTGGCAGTATTGATAATAATGCATATTATACAGTACAGGCATATGCCACTAAAAATGGAGTGAAAGTGTATAGTGATTTTGATAAAGGTTTCACACTTAAAAATTATGCAGATACTAATTCCCAGTACAGAGTATTGTACTTTGGGGACAGTATTACCTTTGGTTCACCTTATTATTCATCTTCAAGTATACATGTATTCTCAATCCCTTATAGAATCGCACAGCTAACCGGTTGTGTATATTACAATCCGTCCATTCCTGGTTCCACATATCATGACTTGGGTGTCAATCCTGATGGAACTAACATTGAAAATACGGATTATTACAGGTATAGGATTACCAGAGAAGTTGTTGATGCAATTGATGCAGGCAAATTCCCTGGAAAT
This sequence comes from Methanobrevibacter sp., assembly GCA_017460025.1. Lineage (GTDB taxonomy): Archaea > Methanobacteriota > Methanobacteria > Methanobacteriales > Methanobacteriaceae > Methanocatella. The sequence continues at coordinate 11,751 of JAFUBV010000136.1, forward strand.
TATGTAACTTTGGATTCAGCTAAAAATAGTGAAGGTATAACCAATACAAAAATCACTGACTATAATGTAGTTGTATTGTCAGCAGGAACCAATGACTATCTTGATAATACAGTATTAGGTTCTATTAATGATACTTCTAATAATACATTTACATTTAACGGTGCATTGAATCATATTCTTGAGAAAGTAAAGAATGCAAGTGATACTCGTGTTGCAAATAATTTATCCGCTATTAAAGTAGTATTTGTGGACTTGTTCTATTCTGATCGTACCACTACATATACTGAACTTCATAATAGGGATGTGACTGAAAATAAGATTGGTCTGACATTAATGGATTATCAAAAAGCATTAGATGACCAATTACTCAAATGGGCTGAAGATGGGTTGGAAGTATTTAATTTCAAAACAAGAGATTATAATATTGTAACCAGTGAAAATTGTCCTTATGTTGCATCTGATAATTTGCATTTCACCAAATTTACCTATGGTCAATATGGTAATGCAATTGCACAGTTCCTTGTAGATAATGTATTTAAAACTGAATAGTAAGATTTAAAGATTATTTATCTTTAAATTTCTTTTTTTATTTTTTAAAAGCTTTTTTTGACTATATTTTATGGTGATGATTCTTGAAGAATTATTGTTGAAATAGTTAATATTATATTTAGTATAATTTTCCGATTTCACATGAAATCTCAAATCCTAATTTATCATATAATCCTGTTGATTCTTCAGTGTAATTAATTAGATATACTTTCTTGCCCTCATCTATCAAATCATTGCATAATTTACTGCAAACAATAGTTGCAAGGCCTTTTCCTCTATATGATGGGTTTGTAATGACATTTGATAAAACTGCAATCTCATCAATTTCAGCAGTTGTTGAAGCATTGGAGATGATTTTGCCATCGTCTTTGATTATATAATTCCTGCCGTAATTGTCATCTTCTCTTTCTTTGATTTGGGCTACTAATTCATCCAATTCGTAGAATTCACCCATATGGTCGTTAATAATTAAGTTTGAAATTTCTTCAAAGTCTTTTTCTTCTGCTTTTTTAACCATTGAGTTTTCACAAGGGTATTGTTTTGATAATACTCTAACCCAACCGTATTCTGCCTTGTATTCGCTTTCGCCAAGTTTAGTGGATAGCTCTTCGATTAAGTATTTTTCTGCACATATTACTGAAGGTGTTTCTTGTCCAATCAATTTGATTATATCATTATAGTTGCAGTCTTTATTTTTAGAAAAGATATGTATTCCCGAATAGTATTTTAAAACCACACATTTGATTTCATTATTGTCTGCATCTAGCCAAAATTTTAAGTTTTCATTGCTAAGTCCGTATTTTATGAAATCTAAATATAAATATAGGCATTTATCATATTCAGAGCCAATATAATCTTTAACTAATGATTCTTCCCCTATTTCAACTCTTTTAAACATATTTTTTCCTCTTAAAGATAAGTATTATATATTATATTTATATAAGCTCTTTAATAATGTTTTTTGTGTTAATAAGCAATTATTTTTGCTGATTCTAATCTATAATATTTTTTTGTGATAATATGTAGAATGATTATGGATGGATTAATTTCTTGAATTGTATTTAAAGCATTATTTTTAAATTAAAATTTTCATGATTTGGAATGGTCATTTTAACGAATATTATATTAATTATAAGAAATATAATTTTATATGTATTATTTAATTTTATATTTTGATAGAAAAACATTAGGTTTGGGATAAAGGAGATTTTTGATGAATGAGTTACATGAAAATTTATTTAAACTTTTAATCGAATTAGATGATCTTTGCAGGGAACATGACATTGATTATTTTCTTTCAGGAGGAACAGCTTTAGGTGCTATTAGAAATCAGTGTTTCCTACCGTGGGATGATGATATTGATTTATTTATCACAAGAGACAATTGGAAAAAATTATATGATCTTGTTACAAATCATCCAGAAGTATTGCCTGAAAATAGGGATTTCATCTGTATGGAAAACACAAAATATTACAGAAATCCTATCATACGTTATGTTGACACTTCCACTACTAGAATGTATGCTTCACAGGCAGTTGCTGCAAAGACTTGCGGTGATCAGATAGAATTCTTTATTCTTGACCCTATTCCTAATGTCGATGATGGCCGTGAAGAACATTTGAAGTTAATGGATGTGTTTTTTGAAGTATTGTCTCCTTATTTTGTTGTGTCCCAATTTCTCCCATTGGATGGATTTGAAGAGCATAAAAAATTAGTTAATGAATATTATAAAAAAATTGATGAAGAGGGCTTTTCAAAAATTATCCGTGATCTGTACAAGGAAGGTTTCACTTATCCTGCAGAAAAAGCCGATACTTTACGTTTACGATGGGGTATGAGGAACGGTCTTTATAAGGCCAGATTTTTTTCAGGTAAACGTTATGAAATGTTGGAGGGCAGAAAGTTTCCTGTTGCCTATGAATTGGAGCATGCGCTTCGTAATGATTATGGAGACACTTGGATGTATATTCCTGAAGGTACAGGGCAGGTTTCTCATAATTTTATAATTGATGATACCAGCAGACCATTTAAAGATTTTTCAGACATCTATCTAAAATTCGTTGATCAGGAAAAAGTTGTTCGTTCTTATGATTTGAATAAACGTAATAATGTTGATTTATGGACTATTAGAAGAGAAGTTGACCTTAAAAAAGAAAAACTCAATGAAATCGTTGCAAAAAAAGAGATTGATAAGATTATTAAAAGCAATGGTTATGATGTTGAGGAACTGTTTGAAAATAGAAAATTCGATGTTTTAAATAAAATCTTTGACAGGTATTATTCCATTCAATTGAATCAGAATTGTAAAAAATATAGTTTAATGATTGATTTGGATGAAAATCTCCTTAAAATAGCTATTCTAAATAAAATCGAACAGGGACATTATTATGCTGCTGATACAATATTGAATATTATTGATAAAAATATTGGATTGGATGATTATTATAAACATTTAAGGGAAATCTGTGAATACTGCAGACAACTATCCATTGCTATTTATGATAATTTTAACCCTGGTACTGTTAAAGATTTGTTAAATAATATTCCACAGAATTATGTTAATTTAATTGATGTGTATAGAGCAAAACTTTGGCTTGCATTAAAAACTGCTGAAGATGATGAAGATTATGAATCTATTATTAATCAAGGTCAGGAAATGCTAAAGCGTTATCCTGATGATGGTGAATTAATGGCTTATATTGCAGATGCATACTTTAATTTAAATAATTTAGTTAAAGCTAAGGGATTTTATGAGTGTGCTGTTGATAACACTAGAAATGGTTTTGTATGGAGAAAAGCTAAAGAAAATGTAGGAATTGATAGGATGGCTAGGGAGGAAATTTATGTTAACTAGAAATGATGTGCAACGTGATTTGCTTCAAAAATTTGACGATTTGTGCAGGAAAGCTAATGTTAAGTATGTCTTGCACGGTCATGCTGCTTTTTTAGCATATTTTGAAAAACCTATTAATCAGGTAAACTCTTTAGAAGTGCTAATGTGTCAGGGAGATGCTGAAAAGGTTTCCAATATTCTGGATGATGATGCATACTATTTTGAAGATTCCAGATCCAATCCTAAATTTAATGGGCCTTATATGATGTTTGGATATAAAAATTCCTTGGATTTGAAAAATAAGGATTTAAACTATAATACTACAAGAAACATTGATAATCATTGTATCCGAATTATTATTCATTACATTGAACAGCCAAAAAATAGGATTACAAGCAAAATACTCAGTATCAATGGTAAAATCTTAAAATTTAGACATATGAATGATAATTTTGATTACAGAAATTATAAATCAAAAAGAAAATTCACAAATACTGTATTTAAGGTTGTAAATGATGATTTTTATAATAAAAGAATCTATAATTTTAAGAAAAAAAAGATTTTTATTGATACCTGGGAGGATATTGGAAAATATCCTTTAATCCAAATCACTGGTAGAAAACCAGTCAGTTCTAAAATATTCAGTTCTGTTTTGCCTGTTACAATTGATGGTGTGTCATCATTCATAATCAAAGATTTTGAAGCATATGCAAGATATTTTTATGGAAAATATTGGAAAAATAAAAAATGGGCTTCAATAAGAGGTTGTACAAGCACATTAATTAGTTGGGACGAGTATTCAAATGACCCTGAGGTTAAACAGATATTTGATGAAATACAGGAACGTTATGACATAATTCATCAAAAATATGTTACTACTCTGGATGAACGTATTGTAATCAAGAATATGAGAAAACAGATTATTCAAAGTAAAAATGTTATATATTTAAGGGAGGAACTTATCCAAAACAAAGAAAAAATCATAAAATTGTATGAAAATGAAAATTTACATGAATTGGAAGTTATTTTAAATCCATTAATAAGGTCATTAACCAATGGAATTGATTTAGGTTATACATATTCCATTGATGAGGACATTGATGAAATTGTGGATTCATTTTTAAGAAAAACTAATAATGATAGTTTAGCAAATCAAATTAAAGATTATAGAGTTGAAGTTTAAGGGAGATATTAACATGTATTATATTAATGAAGAGATTAAAGATTTATACAGAATTTTCGATCAAAATTCAAGAGACGGATATATTAGAATGGATTTGAATGAAAATCCAGTGGGATTGCCTCAAGAATTCATTGATGAGGTATTGTCAGAAGTTACTCCGGAATTTGTTGCAAAGTATCCTGAGCAATTGGAATTCACTACAAAATTAGCAAAGTTCATCGGAGTTGAAGTTGAAAACATCTGTCTTGTTAACGGTTCAGCAGAAGGAATCCGTTATATTATACAAGCCTACAGCAGACCTGGTGGAAAAGTATTGTCTGTCACTCCATCTTATGCAATGTATGATGTATATTGTGAAATGTATGGTCGTAAAAGTGTTCATGTCGATTATGATGAAAACTTAAAAATGGATGTTGACAAATTTATTGATGCAATCAATGATGATATTGATTTGGTGATTGTTTTAAATCCAAATAATCCAGTTGGGGATGTTTATTCATATGAAGAAATGGACAGGATAGTTGAAGCATGTAAAAAACATGAATGTACCTTGTTGATTGATGAGGCATACTTTTATTTCTATCCTAATTCATTTATTAAATATGCAATGGAAAATGACCATGTACTGTTAACCAGAACATTTTCTAAAGTATTTTCCCTTGCAGGAGCCCGTTTAGGTTATGTTGTAGGTAGAGCTCCTGAAATAGAATTGGTTCAAAAGTTATGCACTCCACATAATGTGAATGCATTTGGAATGTTATTCGCTGAAGCAATTATTGAAAAAGAGGGAATGCTTGATAAACTAGTTGAAAAACAATTAAACGGTAAACAACATTTGATCGATACACTTGAGCAAAAGGGATACACTGTAAATGCAGATGAGGGAAATTTCATATTTATCAAACCTAAAAATCGTGATGCTTCTGAAATTGTTGATTTGATGAAAAAAGATAAAAAGATTTTAATTAAAGTCTATCGGGAGGTACCTAATTTAGGCGATTGTTTGCGTGTTTCAATTGGTGAAGCTGAAGTGATGGACATATTTATTGAGGCATTGGAAGATATTGATAAATAAATACTTAAATTTAAAGGGTCATTTGCATGTCAAATCCGAAAATTTCTGTTATACTGCCAATATATAATGTAGAAGACTATTTAGAGGATACATTAAATTGTTTATTAAATCAGACTTTCGAAGATATTGAAGTTTTAATGATTGATGACGGCAGTACAGATAACTCTCGATATATTATTGAAAAATATGCATTAGACCACGATAATTTTCATGCATTTCACAAGAAAAATGGAGGGCCTGCTCTTGCACGGGATTACGGTCTTGACCAGGCTAGAGGTGAATATATTCATTTTTTAGATGCTGATGATAAAATAACTCATGACGGATATGAAAAATTATATGATATTGCTGTTAGTACTGATTCAGACATTATCACAGCACCAGTAATAAGACTTCGAAGATACAATATTTTTGATGGAAAATTCTATAGAAAATCTCTAAAAAAATTTAATCAAAATGTATATTCAACTACTTTCAATGAATATCCCGAGTTCATTTGGGATTTATTTTTAACAAATAAACTTTACAAACTGGATTTCTTAAATAAAAACAATTTAAGGCATGTTGTTGGAAATAATGCCTATTGTGATGATGGTCCATTTTCACTGAAAGCATATATTGCTGCAGAGAATGTGTCAGTTTCAACTGATATATTTTATTACTGGAGAGTAAGAGAAAAAGGCAGTCCGTCCATTACTCAAACATTATCTGATATTGAAACTTTTTATGACAGACTGCAGGCAATTGAATTAACTTTAAATATCATTGAAGACAGTGAACTTGATGAATCTTTATTAAAGGAATTTTATCTTAAGCTTTTCAATCATGATTTATACCTGCATTACTCTAAATTCCATTTATATGATGAAAAATATTATCTGGAGCTTATTCAAAGGGGAAAAGAAATTTTAAACAGAATTCCTGAGAAATATAAACAATATTTAAATTCGATCAATAAGATTATTTATCAAATGGTTGAAAAAGAAGATATTACTGGTTTGGTTAATTTTTCAGCCTCAGAATCACAACTCAAGCAAAATCCTCATATTCCCGAAAATCTTAATGAAAAATATGTCAAATACATAGATTTTAATCATGATATAATTGAAGAGGAGTTAATTGTAAAAAAAGAAAAAATAACTGTAGATGGTAATGATTTAATCATTTCGTTTAAAAGACATCTGAATTATTTAACGGAAGATGTTTCACTGAAATCATTCATAAAACTGATTGATGATGAAAACAATGAAGTTTCGCTAAATGAAAAAGATTCTCAAATTGCTATTCCTTTGGATGTAATTAAAGATAAAAATCATATGAAAATTAAATTCCAGTGCATTTCAGATTACTTTGAAAAGGAATGTTATTTAACTAACAATAAACGGGAAATATTCGAATTGGATAACTTTGATATTGAGATAGGAATTGGAGTTAATAATGTCTTGTTAATTGATATAAAACCTACAAATGATTTGATTGTCGAGATAGATAACATCTCATTTGAGGATAATCTTTTTAAATTCAGTGGAATTTCAAATCATGAAATATCTGAAATTTATATTCAAAATGTGGTCTCTTTAGATAAGATTTCATATAATGTAAGTTCAATTAAACAGGATAATGTTTATGAAATTAATTTTATAATTCCTTATGATGATATTTTATCCCATCCTGTTAGAAAATGGGAATTGAGAACTGATGCGTTTAAACTTATCAAATCAAATAGAAAATTTGAATTTTATAATAATCATAATTTTGTATACATGATTAATATCCGAAATAAAATTTTGATTTCAGATGATATTTATAACAGTCTTGATAAGCTTAATGATTATTTAAATATAGTCCATGACTTAAAAATTACGAATAGGGATATAAGAAAACTCAATAAACAGTTGAAAATAAAAAATAAGAAATTAACTCAAAATAATAAGAAATTAGAAAAGAAAAATCTTAAATTGGATGAGAAAAACCAATTGCTTGAAAATCAAGTTATCAACATTAATCCAATTAAAAAGAAATTATTTAAGAAATAGTGATATAAATGGTTAAAATATCTGTTATTATTCCAGTATATAATGCATCAGAGTTTCTTGATGATGCATTTGACTGCTTGCTTAATCAAACATCCACTGACTTTGAATTAGTATGTGTAAATGACGGTTCGAAAGATAACTCCTTGGAGATTCTAGAAGCTTTTGCAGCTAAAGACTCACGTGTTAAAGTCATCGATAAGGAGAACGGAGGATGTGGGTCTGCAAGAAACAGGGGGCTTGAAGAAGCTGAGGGAGATTACATTTACTTTTTTGACCCTGATGATATACTTGAAAAAAACACTTTTGAACTGGCATACAATAGTGCAGTTGAAAACAAATCTGATATGGTGGTTTTTAAAGCCAATATTTTTGATAAGGATGGAATAAGTAACAGACAAATATTTTTCTATTACAATAAAACAATTAAAAAAGAAAAATTCAATAATTTGACTTTTGAGGATATCAAAAATTACGTTTTAAAGGGTGGATATGCTCCATGGTCAAAATTATATAAAAAGGAGTTTCTGGATGCTTATGATGACTTTAAATTCGATTTGGGATTGGCATTCGATGATGTTCCATTCCACGTCAAGAGTATGGTCAGAGCTAAAAAGATATCCTTTGTAAATAAAATATTGTATCATTACAGAGTAGACAATGTTAACTCAGTCAACAGTACTGCATCTAACGGTTTTGACATTTTTAAAATTATTGACATTGTTGAAAACATCTTGAGAAGTGAAAATCGTTTTGAAGATCTTAAAAAAGAATTCTATGTTTTTCAGGTAACTCATATTTTAATTTATATAATTAGTACTGATTCAGATGAGTATTTCAGGACTGCTCGTGAAAGATTTAGTAAAATTAATCGGAAATGTATTGAAGATAAAAAAATATTGGCTCAACGTTTTGATTTGGTTTTAAAATATGAAGATTTTGATGAATTTAAAAAAGAATATCAAATATTTATGTTAAATTATGAAATCAGTAGATTGGAACGTAAATCTAGGAAATTAAAATCTGAAAATGCTAAACTTAAAAAAGAGAATAATAAACTTAAAAAGGAAAATGATAAAATTTTATCTTCAAGAAGCTGGAAGATTACGGAGCCTTTGCGTAAAATTCGAAATTAAAAATAAATATTAGATTTGAATTAAGTAACTACAATGTGGGTTTTTGAATTGTTTGAGTTAAACAAGGATATGATTTTAAAATTTAAAGATACATTTGTTAAATCTAAAAAATTTTGGTTAATTTATCTAATTTTTATAAGTATCACATTTTTGTCTGTCATTTCGCAAAAAAACTTAGAACATCCCAAATTGGAAATAATTCTATTTGCATTTCTTGCTATTCTTGGAGTTTTTTGTATTGTTTATTATTTTTTGCATGATTCGGACAAGGAGTTATTTAAAGTAGCTTTTATTATTATTTTATGTTTTGGTATAATCTGTTCTTTTATAGTACCGATAGTTGATGTAAGTGATGAAGTTGAGCATTTAACTCGTGCAGAACTTACTTCTCAAGGAGTACTTATTCCTCATTGGACTGGAGATGATATTGGTATTGATAGGTTGTATAATCATAGTGAAGAAGAATTCAGTAATGAATTAAACAAGGGGATTGGTTATGAGACAATACAAAGTATAGACTTTTTTTATAAAAATAGAGAAGTAACGATTTTTGATACAAATCATGATACTGATAAAATTAATACTTCAATTTGCATTAAAGGGTCTGCTTTTGAACAGAATCCATTTTATGGTTATTTACCTCAAGCTATTGGAATTTTAATTGCTAAGTTATTAGATTTAAATGTAATTTGGTTGTTGTGGCTTGGAAGAATTTGTAATCTTATTTGTTATGCAGGGTTAATTTCTTTAGCTATAAAAATTACTCCTAAATTTAAAATGCCATTGCTTGCAGTGGCATGCATTCCAATAACAATTTATCAGGCAGCTTCGGTAAGCATTGATTCGATGATTTTTGGATTAGGTATATTGGCAGTTGCATATTTTATTCATCTGTGTTATCTTAACGATGTGTCTTTAAAAGAAATTATCCTTTTCAGTGTTTTATCATTACTTTTAGGATTATGTAAATTGCCTTATCTGGCTTTTATTTTCCTATTGTTATTCATTCCAAGAAAAAATTTTACTAAAACAAATTTTTATTGGGTAATTTTAAGTATTATTGTTGTGGGATTAATTGGCATATTGTACAGTAAATATTCAACTCCTGCTTTAATGCATTCTTGGAGATCATCATATAATTATATTAACTCTACATTTCAGCTAAATTACTTAATAAATAATCCTATTCAAATAATTGAATTTTTTAAACAGATTTTCACTTCTGATCTGGGATATGTAGTAAATGGTGTATTCAATTTCTTTAATGGTAAATTAGGTGCTCATTATCAGGACAATTATGTTTTCATTACTCTATGTTTACAGATATTTTTAGCAATGATTTTATTTGCCTATCCAAGTGATGATGAAATTGAACCTAAAACAAAGATAGGGGCATTAATAGTATTGTTGATAATTTATATTGGTACCTGCTTTATTCAATTATTGACATGGTCATATGTTGGAGAGATGCGTTTGGGAATTTCTGTTCGTTATTTTATTCCATTATTTGCATTGATTCCATTAATCGTTCCTCATTGGGATTATTATCCTCAAGAAACATTTAATAAATATGTTTTTGTATTTATAGTTGCATTTATGGCTACTTTGTTGTTATCTTTTGTAACAAAATATTATTGATTAAAATTTTACTATTTTTAAGATTTTATTATATTTTAGGTTTAAAATTGTTATTTATTGTAAATCAAAGTTTATGTATACATTTTGATTTTTTAAGGAACAATATTCATGATAAATAAAAAATTAATAAATTTGAACTTTTTCATTGATGTTAATTATATGTTACTAAATTGCATTAAATTTATATTATAGTTACTAACCAAACTTTTATTATAGATGACTGACAAATTATAAAATATGTCTGGAAAATCTAAAATCAATGTTTTTAACAAAATGACAAAAACTGCTTTGGATGAGGAAATCAGCAATTATGTGGCTTACCATAGG
>JAFUBV010000137.1 GCA_017460025.1 Methanobrevibacter sp.
CCAAAATTTCAACATTGAACTTGGCAAGGTCCTTATAAGCCCCATCAATTGTACCGCAAACGTGCATAGCTAGAGGAATGCTTAAGCCGTCATGCAAAATATCGATGGCTTCACGTGCTACCTTCATGTTTACCATTCCGGTTGACAAGAATGGTTCATCTACCTGAATATAAACAGGATTTACTTTGCTTTCAATGGCATCAACTTCTGATTTTAGACTATGCGCCAAATCAATGATTGCATCATCCTTATTTTTATAAAAAGAAGTGATTCTGGATGAATGAATAATGGTTGAAGGGCCTGTAATGATTCCCTTAATGCCTTTTCCCTCTGGAACATTTCCATTGTAATACTCGCTGATTAACTTTTTGGCATAAAGCAAATCCTTGACGGAAATTTCACCAGTAGGTCGCCTGATTTTGGAAACAATGAAAGTGTTTCCCTCTTCAATCTTAAATCCTGGAATGTATTTTGAAAAACTGGAAACCATATCTCCTCTTACCTGACCGTCAGATATGATGTCAACACCCGCATCAAGCTGAGAAAATACTGATTGCCTAATGGATTGTTTGAATGGATCATAAGATCCGAAAACCTTAAGCAATTTATCTTTAGTGGTAGAAGGTTCTTTTATTTCAACAGGAAAACTACCAACAACAGTAGAACGCATATAATCACTTATTGAGTATTCATTTTTCTGATATTGTCTATTTCTTCCTCAGCAATAGGAAGCTCCACAACAGAAGTACCGTGACATGGTTTTGTATATGGAATAAAAACAGTACCTTTTTCATCATCAATTCCGATTGGGATTGGTGGAATTCCGATAACACGAACACCCAATACCTCATCACCAGGTTTAACATAGACGATTTCATCTGCTTTAAAACGGATAATCATTGCACAATCCTTAAAACCTGCTTTGGAAGCATGGATTTCATAATTATCTGATTGTTGAAGATAGGTATCTAAACAAAATGACATTTTATTCTAACTCCTTTAATGCCTTATCCAAATTAATTTTAATTGGTGAAGGATTATGGAATGCTCTTACAGCACATATTTTAGCTTTGCTTCCGCTTTCTTCAATCATTTCAACAAAATCACCGACCAAATCAAGGTCTCTTTCAAATACCAAAGCAATTGATTTGGTGTCTAAAATCTGGTCAAAGGTTACGAAAAATGCGGCAGCCGCATCTTTGTGAACAAAACCAAGCAATAAATCATAATCTCCAGCTTGAACTTCACCCAAAGTCCTTTCCAAATCAACAATGTTCAGATTATAATATCCTTCAGGGTCAGATACCTTAACCAATTTGGCAGCTGCAGGATTAGCAGCAATAGTGGTATCATAACCTAATTTTGTTAATTTATTAAATGCATAAACTGCCATTGGAGTTTGAGATGGAGTCTCTGGACAACCCAATAAAATTAAAGCTTTCATTTTATACTCTCCCTATAAACTTAAGTTCTTGATTTTAAAGTAACCGCATTAGCTAAAATTAAACATCCTAAAAACATGAATGACAATAATGCAGTACCGTTAATAGTCCTATTAAATATGAATAAACCAATTAAAGCTTGTGCGCAAAATGCGGATAATGCACCGATTAACAATACTTCCTTACCTAAGTATTTTTTACTATTTTTCTCTCTTTTCTCACGGTACATTGTTAATATTTTTAAACCAATGATAATTGTACCTAAAACAAATACGATTAAGCCTACAAGTCCTAAATATCCGAAATCAAAACCGTAACCCATAATACCAGGAAGCATATAGTCGACTGTATCCTTTTGGTTAACCAGCACACCGAAAAACATTGGGAAAGGCAAACCGAAGAATAAAACCAATTGCATAGGAAGTGTTACATATCCTTCAGCAAAAGCGGTTCCTTCAGCACCCCAGTATGATGCGTTTCCATTATGACCGATTAGCTGAATGTTATTCAATACCATCTTTACACTTGACAATGAGTATTGTTCAAGTCTGGATAACCTCAACATCGGTGAAAAGATTGTCATTCCAGATATTCTTGAAATAACTTCCAAACCTAAAAATCCGGCTACAGCAACACCTAAAAATATTAAAATCCTTCTAGCTGTTAAAATTGATTTTTCCCTGAAAGTTTTGGATATCATCAAATAACCAATGAATAATCCTAAAATCCATAATAATAAGAAAGATCTGTGCATTAATCCACCGAAGACTGTAATACCAGCAATAAATAAAATTACAAATCTTCTA
>JAFUBV010000138.1 GCA_017460025.1 Methanobrevibacter sp.
ATCTGGTTAAGGATAATTTAATATACGAAATCAGATAAACCTGCATTTCCCCAATAAATTGTATAATAGCTCCAGAAACAGATAAAACAAGAATTAATAAAATCAACCCAAAAACAGCTTTTTTACAACCCAAAAGCATATTAGGTTTAGCCTGATAAATAATTCTATCATTAGCCTGATTATCTTTTTTTCCAAACATAATAATACTATTAGTTTTTAATTTTAAATAAAGTTTTACAAAAAAAGTATAAAAAATAAGCCTCAGCTCGCCCATCATTCATCACTAATCAGAGCTCATAGGGTTCATCATAGGCTTATTATAAAAGAATAACTATCCGAACATTACGCCAGCTTCTTTTTTGAACTCTTCATCATGTTCAGAGTCAACAACTTTATCAACAGCATCCATGAAGTCTGCAACCGTTACCTTATCACGTTTTTCACGAATAGCAAACATACCGGCTTCAGTACAAACAGCTTTCAAGTCTGCACCGGACAAGCCGTCAGTCAAATCGCTTAAAAGGTCAATGTCAGCTTCTTCATCCAATGCCATTCTTTTAGTATGAATCTTAAGAATTTCTTTTCTTCCGTCTTCATTCGGAAGTGGAACTTCAATGAATCTGTCAAAACGACCAGGTCTTAAAAGAGCAGGGTCTAAAATATCCGGCCTATTGGTTGCACCAATAATACCGATATCTCCTCTGGATTCAAAACCGTCCAATTCAGCAAGCAATTGCATTAAAGTCCTTTGGACTTCCCTGTCTCCACTTGTTGAACTTTTAAGTCTTTTAGCTGCTACAGCATCAAGCTCATCTATGAAAATAATGGCTGGAGCTTTTTCCTTTGCCAATTCAAATACTTCACGCACAAGTCTTGCACCTTCCCCAATATATTTTTTAACGAATTCGGAAGCAACAATCTTAATGAATGTAGCATTAGTTTCATTTGCAACAGCTTTTGCAAGCAGGGTTTTTCCAGTTCCCGGAGGACCATATAATAATATTCCTTTAGGAGGATCAATACCAATTTTTTCAAATAATTCTGGCTCTTTCAATGGTAATTCAACAGTTTCTTTAACTTCAACAATTTGCTCTTCCAAACCACCAATTTGTTCATATGTAACATCAGGTTTTGTTTCAATTTCCATTCCTGAAACATTTGCATCTTTTTCAGAAGGCAATACTTCAACAATACCGAAAGTCTGTTGGTTTAGAGCAACTCTTGAACCTGGAACCAATAATTTTTCATCTAAGAATTTTGAGTAATTAACAAGAAAACTAGGACCAGTACTACTTTTAACTGTCATCCTATTTTCATCTAAAACTTCAGTAATAGTAGCTAAAACTAAAGGTGGAGATCTAAATCTTTCTACTTCGGAACGTAAGGATTTAGCTTCTCTTTCTAATCTAATCTTTTCATTTTCAATTAGAACTTTATCTTTTTCTAATTTCCTAACTTTCCACATCAAATTACTTTTAGCTTTGGATTTTTCTTCACGAAGTGAGGAAATTTCGTCCTCCAAGGACTCTACTTTTTCAATTAATTCCTCTTTAGAAGAATTTTCCAAATCATCAAAATCATTCATGTGAATCATCTCCATGTAAAATTTCTACAACTAAGTTACTTTTAATAACATTTAGTAATTTTAAATATTTAAAGTTATTTATTTTGTTTTAATGAAACAAAATTTTTATTTTGAAAAAACAAAATATATTAATGTAAATGAAATAAATCATTACATAATAAATTTAAAAAACTGATTAATATGGAATGCGAAATTTGTGGTAAACCCGTAAGTGAAACAAATCCTACAAGAGCAAAAATTGAAGGATCAGTTATGGTTGTATGTAAGGAATGTGCTAAATTAGGAACAATACAAAAAGCACCTCCAAAACCAAAATTCCAACAGAATAAAAAAGGAAGAAAAAACACACAACCAAAAAGGAATTTCAGAAACGACGAGCCGACTGATGAATTGATTGAGGACTATAATATCACCGTTAGAAAAGCCAGAGAATCCAAAAACTGGTCCCGCGAGGATTTAGGAAAGAAAATTAACGAAAGAGTATCTGTAATTAACAGAATTGAATCCGGGAAAATGACTCCCGATACAAAGTTAACTAAAAAATTAGAAAAAGCACTTAATATTACTTTGATAGAAAGTGTAAATGAAATTGACTTGAATCAATTTATGAACAGTTCCTCAGGAGACAGAACCCTTGGGAACATAATGAAAATTAAAAGAAAATAGCTATTAATCTATATAGCTATTTAATTTATCATTTTGAATATATCTTTTTTTACCTTTAACTGAGTAATCAATTTTTCCTGCATTGAGTGCCCTGTAGGAATGATAACCATCCATGTCATGAGCAATGGTCAATTTTTCTTTTAGCTCATCATGTCCTCTATATTCAGGACTTACAACAACAATATGTGCCGGCGGATGAATCTGCTTAATTTTTAAAATACTTAATGTGGTATCTTCCTTTACAAAAAATGCACAAGCAACATTGGATTGTGTTCTGAGTTTTGATTTTAAAATCTGTTCAACAAGTGAATCAGCAAATTCCGCACTAATAACTTTAGGTTTTGATGATAATGTTAAGTTTCCATGCCTTTCCATATCAGAAATAGTGCTTAATAATTTTGATTTATTTTCTCCTCTAATTAAAATTAATGCCATAATATCTCCCTAATAAAAAAAGTAAAGTGGTGAAAATTCACCGATTTTGGAAAGATTTCAATAGTCTACTTCTGAATATAACCAACAGAATCAGAACAATACCCACTGCCGTTTGAATACTACCTAAAATATTCAGTATATTCTCATCAACAGGCAAGTCCCATGAAGGTGAAGACCTATCTCCAGGAAGTGCAGTATAATAAACACCAACCGCTTTGGAATCCTGTTTTACGTTAATGTCTTTAGGCTCAACATAATCAACACCCATCAAAAGACCATTGTTAATACCTTTATTAATAGATCCTGCAATTGCAGATGCATCATATCCATACTTGTTAACAGATGCCTGAACGATTTCTTTGGTGGTTGAAGCCACACCGGATTTGCCACTACCATATACAGAAACACTGACTGAATCAGGACTTACAGTAATTGCATTTCCCAATGCTTCATATGCATAAACTATTTTCAAGTCTCCACCACATACAGGACATTTGTCATAAGCCTCAGCAGCAGGATAACCTATACCCCATCCGCAGTCTTCACAAACTTTAGAGTATGGTTCATCCATCGGATAACCAGTTGAATTCATTTCGGTAGGTGTGAACATGTCTGAAGTGGATATTCCTGAAACGAGGTTGACTCCACCTCCACCATATTTTTCACCGGAGTCACGTGCTACTTCACCCATAGCTTCTGCAAGAATGGTGGTTGCTGGATATCCATCTCTAATCATTTTACCAATATTCATCGCAGTTTCCTTACGGACATAATCCGCTGTACCATACATTGGATTACCTTCAGTATTTCTTAAGTGAATAATAGCTCCTTTTTGACCTGGCTGTAATGTAGCTACACCACTACTATACGGAGTTACTGTAATATCACTATCATTTCCATTTACAGTGATTACATAAGCATCAAATGATCCTCCGATTGCAGCACCCATATATGGACCTCCGACAACGAGACGAGCTCCATCATAACTGCTTGCAATGGATGCAGCTGATGCGGCAGACACGTTATTTTCCAGATTAGCAACAGCGGCCACAATAGAATCCAACCTAACATCTGAACTACCAGTACCCCCAGATAGAACCGCAAAATGATTGTTTTTAGACATTAAAAATGTTGACTGGAACATGTTTTCTGCAAATGACATACTTCCAGCAGCAGCCCCATTAGGATCTTGTCCAGTAGGATCAGTAATAACAATAATATTACAAGTAGCAGCTACACTACTCATAGTCATTATCAATATTATGAAAAAAATAATTGGTATTTTTAATCTTTTCAAAGCTTATCCCTCATCTTCTAGTTTAACAGACGAAAAGTCTTCAATAACCGTTACAGTAACAATTCCAGTATTTTTATCTACCTGAACATCAGCAGCTGTGATAGGTTGAACTGATGTACCTGGAACTGTCGATTCTTTTGCAAATTCCTGTGCCGTTTGTATCGCATCCTTCAGCGAAACTTCCCTTTTAGAAGTTTTTAAAATATCACCATAAATAACACTTCCATCCCTGAAACCTGCCTGCATTACATTATATCTTATAGTATCTACAGGAACTATATCATTACCTTTAACAATGATTCCAGAGATAGGTACTCCGTCACTAACCTCACTAGATGAAGCAAATGCAACATATGTAATTAAACGACCACAAAGAATCAAAATGAACGCCAATAATAAAATTATTAATGTGTCTCTTCTAATCTTTATAAACATATTTTATCCTCTTAGATTATATTCATAAGAATGAAAAATCTATACAGTATAATCTTTAATTAATATAATATTTAAATTTATAGAATATTTTTAAGTAAAGATTCAGCAGGGTCCATACCCTGAGCACCGATTAATAAAATAATATCATTTTTACTGGCTAAATCATACACTTCAGATAAACAGTCAGCAAGATTATCAAAATGAGTGTAGGTTATATCATTGCTGTCTAAAATATCAAAAAATATTTCCCTCTCTTCCGGAATAACATAATTTAAATTATTGACTACATCATTACTTGATGATAAAAATAGATTAATATCTTGGGTTAAAACCTCAACTAAAGCTTCAACATTAAGTTTATTAATTTCAACACCCCTAGATCCTCTGATTGCACAGACCACATGCAATTTCTGATTGTTGCCTAGAAGCTTAATGGTTTCTCGGATAGTGTTTTTAATGCCGTCAGGATTATGGGCAAAATCATCAATGATTAAAGGTTTATCATTTAACTTTGCAAAACGCCTGTTAAGAGCTTTATATGATTTGACCCCCTCTTTAATAACTGTTAAATCGATGCCCAAATTGATGCAGGCTCCTACTGCAGACAAAATATTTTGAATGAAATGGCCGCTGGTAAATGGCAAATCCTCTTTTCTAATGATTAAATTATCGCCGTAATAAATTCCATCATCAAAATACAAATCAACATCCATATTGCCCATAGACCAATAAAAAGGATTGACAGCATCGATTTTTCTAACCAATTCATCATCACTGTTTAAAACAGTTGTTCCATTGCCAATAGCTTCAGGAACAGCAGAAATTTCATCAAATACCTCCTCGATAGAGTTTACTAAACCGATATGATCCATAGCTATGTTAGTTATCACACCAACTTTTGGTGAAAGGGCATTTGACATTAATGAAGCATGATTTTTCATAAGGTTACCCAACCATCCCTGCACTTCAGACACTTCAATAACCAGATAATCCAGTTCCCCATTGGCTTTAACCTCATCGGAAATCAGTTTTGACACCATAGGATCAATTAATGTATTGAATTCGGATTCACTGTCGGTATTTGTCAATACATGATATCCTGCATTATCCAAGATATGATATATCATATGGGAAGTGGTGGACTTTCCGTTGGTTCCTGTAATAACAACATTTGTTGAGTTTGGAGAGAAATTATCAACAGTCCATTTCAACGCATATGCATTGGCCAATTCAATTTTATCACATACAATCAATGGAAATTTTAGCTCTTCTGCCTTTTGACAGGCACCGTCTTTTGGAGTTTGCGTGATTAATGCCGCAATATTTTTTTCGGCCGCTATTTCAATACCCTTTCCATTAATCCAATGCCTGACTACAATATCTCCTTTAGTGGAATCATTCAATAATGTAAATCTTCCAGTGAAATCCTGATTTAAAAAGAAATTTGAATTTCCGATAATCTTTCCATTTATGGAATTAGCCAAATC
>JAFUBV010000139.1 GCA_017460025.1 Methanobrevibacter sp.
AAATAAAATTAGTATAATTACTTAAATAAAATTAGTATAATTACTTAAATAAAATTAGTATAATTACTTAAATGAAATTAGTATAATTACTTAAATGGTGGTAATGTGGAATATATTAAAAGGTATGTTGATGATGAATTAAAGGATATACTTGAATGTATGGGGGCTGTTTTAATTGTTGGACCAAAATGGTGTGGAAAAACAACCACTGCTAGTCAGTTTGCTAAATCAATAATTGAATTACAACATCCTACATTAGGTAAATCATTTATTGAACTGGCAGATGTGGATCCTTTGTTATTATTGGATAGGGAAAAACCATTATTAATTGATGAATGGCAAATGGCTCCTGAATTGTGGGATGCAGTTAGATATTCCGTTGATAAAACCGATGGTTATGGTTTGTACATTTTAACGGGTTCTACAATTGTAGATAATTCCAAAATAAATCATAAAGGTGTTGGAAGGATTCATAGGTTGATGATGAGGCCAATGAGCTTATATGAAAGTGGTGATTCTAATGGTAAGATTTCATTAATTGATTTATTCAATGATAAAGATGTTAAGATTAATGGAATTACTTCGGATTTATCTTTAAGGGATTTAACTTTTTTAGCTTCTCGTGGAGGTTGGCCTGAAACATTGAATATTCAAGACAAACAAAAACAGTTAATCGTAGCTTCTTCTTATTTTGATAACATATGTCGTGATGATACTTATACTATTGATGGTGTTAAACGTGATTCAAAATTATTTGAAGCAATTCTTAGGTCTTATTCACGTAACATTTCAACCTTGGTCAATAATACAAAAATAATGGCAGATATAGAAGAGAATTACGGTAAAATTTCAGAACCTACATTTTATTCATATATTTCCGTTTTAAAAAACTTATTTGTTATTGATAATGTTCCAGCATGGGCTCCAAATATTCGTTCAAAGCAAAAAATAAGAAAAACAGAAAAAAAAGAATTTATAGACCCATCAATTGCAGTTGCAGGTCTTAATGTAACTCCTGAAATGTTGGTTTATGATTTAGAAACTTTCGGATTCATTTTTGAAACATTATGCATTAGAGATTTAAAAGTATATTCTGCACCATTAGGTGGAAAAGTATTATATTATAATGATGGTACTTTGGTAGTGGATTGTATTTTGCAAATTGCTGATGGGCGTTATGGATTAATTGAGTTTAAATTAGGAGATAAAAGAATTGATGATGGTGCTCAATCTTTATTAATGATGGATAAGTTAATTAAAGAAAAAATTGCTAATGGAGATACACATATTCCAGAACCTAGCTTTTTAGCGGTTATAACAGGGGATTCAATTGCAAAAGTTCGAAAAGATGGAGTAATGGTAATTCCAATTGGTACATTGAGATAATTCTTTTCGAATCCCAAAAATGTTTTCAAACCTTTAAAATAGTATAGATTATTAGAACTATTCTAATTATATTCAATATTCGATTTATATAATTTTAACCTCCTGTATGAATAATTTCCACCCTTTGAAAGCATTTAATTGAGAAAAATATATCATGTTAAATGAGACATGGTATATAAATTATTTATTTTTAAGTTTTTCCGAATTTGTTTTCAGTATTTTATAGATGCTTTCAGCACCTATTATCTCATCACTGGTAACGTCCCATGAACTTGGATAAAGGATAAATGGCTTTGACTGTTCGCCACCAACACCTCCGTGGCTTCCGACAAGCTCTTCAAATGCGCAGACTTCGTTTGCAACAGGATCATAGAAACTGATTACCAGAATATCTGGAGTGTGCTCAAAGTTACTGTTCCTTTTAAGGTGCCTTGTGACATTTTTGCCGTAAGCTTCCAGAGGATTTTTACCTTCAATTTCATCTGAATCAAGATAATATGTACCATCCAATCCTATTGCCATATCTCCCCTTTCTTTTGATCTGACTAGAACAAATCCTACATATTCATTGTCAACTATTCCAGGAAGCAGATTTGGGAATCTGCTTGTTATCTCTTCATATGTTAACCTGTGTGTCCATTGGGTTAAATAAATCATTGCAAGGTTTCCTGAAGCCAGAATGATTACTTCGGATTCTGACAGTTCATTTTCTTCGTCAATTTCCTTGTTTCTAATTTTGTCTGTTCTATTCTTGAAACTTTTAATCTGTTTGTTAAATGGTATGAATGTTTCGGAGTTGTGGTCTTCATTGGATGCCATTTTTGCATAGATGTGCATATCCTGAGGTAGCAGTCCTTTTACAAAGTCTTCAAAGCTTTCCCCATACCTTTGTGTGAATGTTGCACCGTTTGTCTGTCCGTGATCTGACTGGATAACTAGCTGGTAATCTCTTTTTGCATATTTTTCTGCTTCAACCAGTCTGCCGATTTGTTTGTCCATTCCTTTAAGGGCATAAAATGAGTCTTTGTCCCTGACTCCTGAATGGTGTGCAATTTCATCATAGCCAAGATATGTTGAGTATACTATATCAACATCTCCGGTCATCATATCTCCAATCAGAGTGGCTGTATTGATTTCTCTCATAAAAACGTTTGTTCCTGCTCTGACTGGAATATATACGATTCCACGTTTGATTCTTGGTCTTATATTTCTGATTGAATGTGTAATCTGGGATGAAATCTCCAAAAGCATTTCCCATACAAACAAGACCATAATCCTTGCAAAATTGCTTGGATTTGAAAAAACTGAAAACCATGCCTTGTTGTATAGCTTTTGAACATCAACGATTTTGCTTAATGTAAAAATTACGTTATCTGTGTCGCCTGAAAACAGATTTGACCTGCTTGCTCCATTATCTGCCAGCAATCCATTCCCGTTTGTAATTCTTTCTTCGATTTTCATAACGTTTTCAGGTCCTGAACATTGCATCATCTGATTGTCATTGCTTTTTTCAATCCATCTGAATGCGGTGATTCCTTCATTATTCCCATGTAGGATTCCTGCCTGACTTGCACCTGTTTGTGATGAGAGATCTGTTTCCCATTCCCTTAATATGTGGGATTTGTCTTCAATCAGTTTTCGGGTATTGGGCATATCACCCTTTTCAATGGCTTCGCACAATACATTTTTTGCAAGTCCATCGATTTCAACTATGATGACACCAGGATAGTCTTTAATATCACTTTTCCGATGTTTTTCAGCATCTCTAAGGACAGCCCTGTAATATGAGCTTTCATCATCTGCTGTTAGGATGAATGATAGAACTGTAGTTACCAATGCCATAATCAGCGGAACAAGAATCACTCCCCATCCTTCAATCTGGTAATTGACTATTCCCTGTAAAATCACCAGAATAGCTCCGTTCAGGACAAGTGAACCGAGACCAAAGGTGAGAACTAAAAACGGCATTAAAATTTTTGTTAAAAGAGGCCAGAAGAGAGTGTTTATTATACCTAATATTAATGCTAAAACCAGTGCTGCACCAAAGCTTTTAATGGAAAATCCGACATCTAAAAAATTTGCCAAATATAAAGCGATTGCATTGCCGATAAAAACTACAATTGTTCTATATGCTGATTTCTTCCATGAAATATTTTCCTGACTAATCTTTTCATTCATGTTACCACCAGTTAATTGAAATGCGATGAATTTCAATATTTCATATTTGTTTTTGTTTTTTATC
>JAFUBV010000140.1 GCA_017460025.1 Methanobrevibacter sp.
ATTTAGCATCAGTAGAGTATACAATACCACAATCAGCTGATCCTTGAGCTACTTGGTTTAATACTGCGGTTACATCAGTACCTAAAGATAATTTGGATTCAACAGCATCCCAAATACCTAAGTTGGTTAATGCTTCTTTAGCATATTGTCCTGCAGGTACGGATTCTGGGTCACCGATAGCAATAGTACCTTCAACATCTTTTAAGTCTTCGAATGAAGTGATGTTAGCATCTGAGTCAGCAGGTACTATTAAAACAACTTTGTTTTCTAAGAATTGAACATTGGTGTCATTGTCAATTAAACCTTCTTCTGCTAATTTGTTCATTTGTTTGTTAGCTGCAGACATGAATACATCTGCTCCTAATCCTCCTTCAATTTGGGTTTGTAAGTCACCACTTGAAGCGTAGGTAGGTGTAACAGTTACACCAGGGTATTTTTCTTCAAACATTGGGATTAATTTTTCGTCATAAACATTTTTTAAACTAGCTGCAGCAGCTAAGTTTACTTCTTGTCCGTCTAAGTTTTGTCCGCCTAAGAAGTCGAATAATCCGGCACTAACTGCGGAACTTGCACTAACGAGCACTACTAATGCTACGATTGCGACAGCAAATATTTTTTTATTATTCATAGTATCCTCCTCTTTATAGAATAGCACTATCAGATATAAAAAACAATAGTCCGATTAGGGATCTGTACGAATAATTTTCTTATTCATATTGAATGAATATGGCATTCTATTAATATTTAAACAGCTGTCATATTTGCATATGGGGGCCGATAAACAATAATATAACAATCAAAATAATTTCAATATCATTTACAAATATTGAATTATTTTTATTATTCTCCCTAATCAGGACTATATTTTAATTATCGTGATTAGTAATTATAACTTTGGTTATATGGATATATAAATATTTTCTTAACGGTGCCAAAAATATCAAATAATTCCACATATTTTGCTTTTAAATTAAATAAAATCATATAAAAATGTAATTTTTTGTACATTCTTGCAAATCGTTACACTTCATAATATGTTATATTTTCTTTAATGAATTTGACATCTTTGACATACATGACGTCTTTATGCGGCTCGATATTACCTAATGTATGGTTTTCAACAATTTTACAGGAAAAAGTATCCTCAATATCCACATCAGTAGCATCCTCTGTGCGTAATTTGCTGGCATCTGAGTGATCCATTATGATGATTTCATTAAGTGAAATGTATACATATTTAGAACCCAGGGATTTCATCCATTCCAGTGTTTCATTGTCATATCCGTCATAATATGGATCGCTTTCAATCTCTTCTATTATTTTTGAAAGTTCGTATGGACTTCCTGATGCGGTTAATGTAACTCTGTCGGCATCATCAGAAAAATCTCCCATGTATGCCAGGCATATTCCTAAAATAACTATAAGAATAATTATTATGCCAATAATTATCTTTTTCATAAAATCACCTTTATTTAATAAAGTTTTTCACCACTATATTCGTTTTCTTCAGTGTAAATTCTAATTAGTGTGTCCACAGTATCATCATACATCAATCTGTATCCGATAGCTCCTCCATTTTTTGTTTCAACATTATTCAGTCTGCGGTCGCTGAACTCACCGCAGTTATTGATGATGTACCACATTCCATGAGGAGTATAAATGAACAATGTTCCCTCACCCAGTTCATTCCCGTTTTTGAAGCTGTCATCGGGATCATATATTTTTGTTGAATGAATGACTAAACGGCTCAAGTCCTGTTTGGGTGATGTTCCTCCTTTTTTGAATAGGGTATTCAGCCAATTGTAGGCCTTGTCCTTGAGATTTACTTTTTGAATTGGATCTTCAAATGCCTTTTTGATTTTGTTCTGTCTTTTTTCCAGGGTATTTTCAATGTCTAAAATCTCTTCTACTTTGGCAACATCCTTTTCAAGGCATCTGTAGCCTTCAGGTCTTCCGGTAACCTTGATAATTCCATCCATGAAGTCTTTTCTTCTGAAGTTTCTCATATATGGCTTTACTTTTTCAAATTCCTCATCCGGAATTTTCTTGTTCAATCCGTATAAATAACCGTATTCGTTAGCATCATAGCATTTTGTTTCAAGTTTTAAATCTTTGTCTGCCATTTCAATCTCCTCATTGTATATTAAATTATTTTTGTTTAATTTAAATATTTTCATAGAAAAATTATTTACTTCATGTTATCAATATATTAATATGGAGATATTTTATGGATGAGGAATATATTACTGTATCTGAAATAACTGATTATATTGGTGAAGTTATCCTCAATGATTTGAATTTAAGGCATGTCTGTATCAAAGGCGAACTTTCTAATGTCAAATTATATCCTAGCGGACACTTGTATTTTACTTTAAAGGATGAGGAAAGTAAAATAGAATGTATAATGTTTGGAGCCCGTTATAAAGTCAGATTCAGACCTAAAAATGGTATGAAAGTGCTTATGGTAGGTAAAATAGAAGTCTACAAGCCTCACGGTACATACAAGTTTTATGCTGAAAAAATGTCTCAGGATGGTGTGGGAGTTTTACACAGGCGTTATGAAGAGTTGAAAAAGAAACTCCATAAAGAGGGACTGTTTGATGATTCACATAAAAAGAAAATCCCTAATTTTCCAAAAAGAATTGGTGTTATAACGGCCCCTACAGGTGCAGCAATACGTGATATCATCACAACAATCAAAAGAAGATGGCCATTATGTGAGGTTATACTGTTTCCGTCTTTGGTTCAGGGAGATAAAGCTGCCGAAAATATCGTTTATCAGATTAAAAGGACGGATTCATTTGACTTGGATACTCTGATTGTCGGTAGGGGTGGTGGAAGCATTGAAGATTTATG
>JAFUBV010000141.1 GCA_017460025.1 Methanobrevibacter sp.
AAAATTAGATTTGTACATAGTGTAATTGATTCAAATGGGGACAAGATTACTTCAGGCATGGTGTCTTATTATATTGATGGTGAATTCAGAATAAATGTTTCAGCAAACCAGGCACTCCAGTTAAAAATGAATATTCCTGGTAAACATAATATTTCAGTCAAATATTGTGGCAATAATAAATATGCTTTTAGTAATTTTGCTTATGTTATCATAACTGTCGGACAAATTGATCCTGAATTAAATGTAACCATTAATGATGTTAATTATCCAAATAAACCTGTTGTAAACATTAAAACTAATGCAAAAGGTAATTATACTGTAAAAGTTGCCAATTATGTTAATGAAATTGTTGAAGTCACAGGTGATGAAGTAAATTTAACATTAAATAATTTAGGTGTTGGCGATTATGTTGCTGAAATTAATTTTAATGGAAGCGAAAAATTTAATCCTATTTCAATGAATGTTTCATTCAGTATTTTAAGAAAAGATGCAGGATTCAGGCTAAATTCCAGTATAAAAAATAATGATGAAATTGCTTATGGCAGTACAATTACTTTTATCGCTTTTATAAATGATACTCAAGCTGAAGGTAGTGTTGATTTTTATTTGGATGGTGTTTATAATGTAACTTCAAATTTATTGGAAAATGTTTCTTTTTCATCACTGGATTACGGACAGCATATTATAACTGCTAACTATTCCGGCGGTGATGAATTTATGGATGATTCTAAAAGCATTTCATTCGTTGTCATTGATGGAAGACAGGATATTGATTTTGTTGTTTATGCTGACCCTGAAAATGCTGAGATTATATATGGTGATGATTTAACTTTAACTCCATTTGCTTTAGTTTTCACTTCAATTGAAGGTAATGTCGATTTTTATGTGGATGGCGTTTATAATGTAACTTCAAATTTAATGGAAGATGTTATTTTATCTAATTTGGCTGTAGGTTCTCATACTATTGTCGCTAAATATAGTGGAGATTCTAATTATAAGAATGCCTCCTATACATTAGAATGTAATGTTTTAGATTCAAAGGCTGATCCCGAATTT
Source organism: Methanobrevibacter sp. (assembly GCA_017460025.1). Classification (GTDB taxonomy): domain Archaea; phylum Methanobacteriota; class Methanobacteria; order Methanobacteriales; family Methanobacteriaceae; genus Methanocatella. Next base: position 1,057 of record JAFUBV010000141.1, read on the forward strand.
GATTTTATTACAAATATTGATAATAATTCTATTGAATATGGAACTATTTTGGAAATTAATGCAACTGCAGGTTTTGATGTTACGGGCAGTATTGATTATTATGTTGATGATGTTTACACAGCAACTTCAAATGCGCTTTCACAATCAACATTTGAATCAGTTTCATTTTCCAATTTGGATTATGGTGAACACACTATTGTCGCATGTTATTCTGGTGATGATAATTATTTAAATAAAAATTATACATTCACATTTACCGTTACCGGAAATTTAACAGATGTAAAAATTGAATTATTGATTGATGGAAGTAAAAAAACTGTTGTCAGGATTAATAAAACGGAATTCTTGAATTTTTCCAATATCGTAACTCCATATCCTGGAAATGTTAAAATCCGTTTATATAACAATGGTAGTGATAGCGGAATAAATGGATGGTACGCAAACTCCTGGTTATCCAAACCGTTTTATGATGAAGGAATTTATTATTATACTGCTGTATTTGAGGGCAATGATGATTATGCAAGGGCTGTAAGTAATCAGGTTACGATTATTGTTGGAAATCCTAAAATCATTAATACTACTTCAATGGCTCTCAAATGCAGTCCGGCTTTAAATCCTCAAAGTGTAACTTATCATGTTGGGGAAGAGTTAGGAATTACTTCAACAATTTTAAAAGGTGATGGAACAGGTGTATTGGGAATTGGTAATATTACCTTTTATGATAATGGAGAATTCTTACAGTTTATAGATTTAGAAACATCTGGTTCTATAATTCCAATTATTTATGTTACTTATGATAAAGCAGGAATGCATAATGTTTCAGCATATTTCAGTGGAAATGAAAATTACACTTCATGTAACTCTTGGATTCAATTTGAAGTAGAGAGAAATGACATTGATATATCAATCAATGTTAATAATGTCACATATCCATCTAAGGTACTGGCTAATGTAACTGTAACAGCACCAGGTAATTATAGTGTCATTATCCATAATAAAACTTATTCAATTGAATTTTTCGACGGTGAAACTTCAAAATTGGTTGAATGTGATCAAATACTCGATGCAAAAACAGATTATGTCGTAAAAGTATTATTCAATCAGACGGACTATTACAATTCTGTTAATGTATCAACTATATTTGAAGTATTAAAAAATGATTCTGCTGAATTCAATATTTTTGCTGAATCTGTATCAATTCAGCAAGGCGATTCAATAAAAATCACCTCTAATTTAGATAATGCATATGGGGATGTGATTTATAGTGAAGGAGATAAGCAATTAGGAAATGCTCCTATTAATAATGTTTTCACATATGATAAATTAACTCCAGGATATCATAAGATAATTGCCAATTATACGGGTGATAAAAACCATATGAGTGTTTTAAGAGACATTACTATTTTTGTCAATGAGTCACACATTATGTTAAACACTACTTTAAATTTAAAAGCCGATAAAAATGATGTGGTCATTGGAAATGCTGTTATTATAACTTCACAGGTTGTGGACAGTAATAATGATATTGTAAATGAAGGTAATGTTACTTTTTATGATGAAAATGGCGAAATTCTTGGAGTAAATACTTTAGAATTAAATCCAACTAAAAATATGACTGTAATTGCAAGATATGATGGAACAAATAAATATAATCCGAGTGAATCTTCTATTTCCATCAATGTTATTTTAAATAATGCATCATTTAAGATAGTTGTCTCCGATGTTACTCTTCCAGACAGTCCTGTAGCTGTTGTTACAACTAATGCATACGGTAATTACATTATCATTGTTGGAAATAAATCTTATGATGTTGAATTTAAACATGGTGAATCATTAAAAGAGATTGCTTTGGATAATCTGGTTGAAGGAAATTACTCCGCTAAATTAATCTATCTTGGTAATGATGT
>JAFUBV010000142.1 GCA_017460025.1 Methanobrevibacter sp.
AGTTCGCACAAAACCAGCTTATTTATTTAAGTCTGAATATATTTAATTGGGAGGAAATGAAATGTATTTTGAGGAATTAACTGATGAAGAAGCAGATTATTATAATGAAAGAATAAGACTTTTTGAAAATGGGGATTATACTGGCACTAGAAAAGTTGATTTAAATGCAATTAGAAAATAATGATTTTTACCTATGATTATGTCAATTTGGGGCCATTTCATCAATATTTGATATACTAATCTTTTTTAGAGTTTTTCAACTCAAAGTTGTAAACATGAATTGTATTTAAATATTTCTTGAATGATGTGCTCTTTTCTTTTGAATAAAATAGCTAGGTAAGAAAATAATTTTTGAAGTAGAATGCTAATATTGTTCATAAAGATTTTCTTGTTATTTTTCTATTTTTTTAAATTAATTTTCCCATATAATATTTCTTCCTGATGTCATGCGAGAGATACTGTTTTTCCAGTTGAATCACAAATTATAGATTCACCGCTAAAGTTCATTTTATCTTCTACTCCCACTCTATTACACATTGCAATATTTACTTTATTCTCTTTTGCTTGGTTTTTTATTTCCAATTTAAAAAATTCAGTATCTTCCTGCAAAGTATTCGCAGTAGGAATTAAAATAAGTTTAGCTCCATCATTTGCTTCTTGTCGGATACTTTCCGGAAAATGTCTGTCGTAACAAACCACTATTCCAATTTTTCCAAATTCGGTTTCCATTACATTGAATCCTTCTTCAGATGGGGTATAATAGTCTTTTTCGTAAAAATATTTGTTGTTTGCAATATTCACCATTTTCTGATTTCCAAGAATTTCTCCACTGCTATTAATTAAAAAGCTCATATCATAATTCTTATTTTTTTGGTTGATATATAAATTTGGTGAAGCGTATATTTCATATTCTGCACATGCTTCTTGAATTTTAGAAATATGCTCTGAATGATATGACATCAGGTATTCACTTGCATCTCTTTTAGGATATTGTGGGAAAAATGGTGTTAGTTGAAGCTCACTAAAACAAATCAGATCAGCATTATTTTCACTAGCTTTTCTGATGAATTCTATTGTTTTTTCAAGGTTTTCATTAATATTTTTTGATATTTTCATTTGTCCCAGGGCTATTTTCATATTATCTGATCCTTAAACTACTGGTGTGTTCTAAACATATTTTGTTGACATGTTAAATAATAATTTGCGGTAGTCAAATATTCACATTGAAATTGATAAAGTGCATAGTTCCAGTTTTTCATGTTTATTTTTTTTACAATATTTGTAATTTTAAAATTACAGATTCTTTATATTGTTTTTTGAATATAGTTTAATTTGGTGTTATTATGAATGATATAACAATTAATGACTATGAAGAAATAATAAAAGCTGGTGAACTGTATTTGGCTGGTTGTAACGGTACAAGTGACATCATGAAAAAAGCATTCCATGAAAATGCCACAATAAATGGTGCACCTATCCAAACATTATATGATGGTGTCGATGAAGCGGGTCCCGGAAACTGTAATGGTAGAATAGATGTTTTGGATGTGGCTAATGATGTGGCTGTAATCAGAATAACTATGGAAGATTACTTTGGTGCTAATTATATTGATTTCCATATACTTAAAAAAGAAGAAGACGGTTGGAAAATACTTGCTAAAGCATTCACTGAATGGTAATTAATTATTTTTTTTTAAAAAATTTTGTAAGGATTATAATTCCTCACAAAATTCATCTATTTTTCTGTATACGTCATGCCATGGTGCATATGGTACACAGTCATCACTTGCATAACCAACAGGCAAAAGACAAATTGGCTTGATGTGTTTTGGCAAATCAAACGCTTTAGCTACTTCTCTTGAATCAAACAGCCTAACCCAAACGGAGCCTAGTCCAATTTCCCAAGCTTCAAGCATCATGTGTGTACAAACAATGCTTGCGTCCATCTCTCCTGTGGTATATCCTTTTTCCATTGGACTTTTCCAGGTTTTTGTCTCATCACTGCATATTAAGAATACGAGGGGTGCATAATATGTTGATGAGCAGACGGATCTTATTTTATTAAGTGCATCATCACTTTTTAAGATGTAAATCTTTTGTGGCTGATAATTTACTGCGGTTGGTGCAAGCTGTGCCGCTTTCAGAATCAGGTCAATCTTTTCATCTTCAACGGCTTTATCTGAAAATGATCTGACAGAAAATCTCTCTGAGATTAGTTCCATGAAATCCATTTCAAATTCCCCTATTGGATTGTGTCGGAATTTTGATTATATGCTTTTGCAACAGCTTTCCATTCACCATCTATTTTCAACATTAATAACACGTCAGTAAAATCTATTCTTCCACCCCAACTTTCTTCAAAAACTCTTACAACTGCTAATGTTTCTTCTAAAAGTAGCACATCAATTCTTGCTGTGAATTCGTCTCCAGCAGCAACACTATCTACATTATCATAGAATTGCTGAATTGAACCGTGTTCTAAGTCCCCATCAAGATATCCGAACAATACTGCTTCATCAACAAATAATTCTTTTGCATATGTGCTGTCGCCTTCCGCTACACTTTTAACAAATTTTTCTGCTGCTTTTTCCACTTCTTCATATTCGCTTATTTTAGATCTCATGATTAAATGTAATTGAATATTATTTTAAATATATTCTGTAATTTTAAAATTACTTATATCATTTATAGTATGTTTAAGATATATATTAACATGAACAATGAAGATTTGTGTCCTGTAAGTGAAGCATTGGATTTCTTTTCAAGAAAGTGGGTATTTTGCATTTTAATGGATATGTTTAATGGCTGTAAGCATTTTACTGATTTTCAACAATCCAATCCTGATTTAAGCAACTATGTTCTATCTCAAACATTAAAATATATGGAAAATATAGGTTTGATTGAAAAGGAACATGTTGATTTAAAAACACGCAACAAAACTGTTTACACCCTATCAAAAAAGGGTTTGAAAGTTAATAGAATTCTCTATGAACTGACGTTATTTTCTCTTGAGGAGTTGGAATCCTCAAAACTTGATGATGATTTAAAAAATAAAATATTGGAAAAGTATTCGAATGCTTTAGGTATTTTATAATTATTTTTTTTAATTTCAAAATAGTTTCTGATAGAAACTATTATATGTCATCCATTTCATAGATATCTATAGGTGAAATCATGGACTTGAAATCTTCAAAAAATATTTTTGTGGAGATGATGTTTATCTTAAACAAGAATTATAATGAATATCTTGACGCTTCTTTTGGCAAATATGATTTGACTGCTACTCAAGGGTTATTTTTGTTTAAATTGGATGAATTTCCAGACACTACTCAAAAGGATTTGGCAAAACATTTCTCTCTTTCCAAAGGATGGGTTGCCAAATATTTCATCGATTTGGAAAATAAGGGATTTATCAGACGTGAAAAAATTCAAAACGATAAAAGACAATATAAAATCACATTAACTTCTAAAACTATTGATTTACTTCCGGATTTTAAGAAAATAATATATGATTGGAACGATCAGGTTTGTCTGGATGAGTTAGGGGATGATTTCATGAATAAATTTTCCATGTTGGTTGAAAATAGTTTTGATGTGGTGGTTAGATGAAACAGGAAAATATCGTTTTGTTAATATGTGCAGTATTGTCGTTTTTTACAGTTTTTGCATTCAATGCGGTCATGATAGTTATTCCATCCATAGCAAGTGAATATGGGATGAATAACATTGCTCAAAATTGGGTAACAATAATATTTCTATTGGTTGTTGCGGTAATATCCGTTCCTGCAGGTCAGATTTCGGGTAAATATGGTCTTAAGAAAGTAACAGTGCTTAGCATTTTGTTGTTTATCGCAATATCTGTTGTCAATGTTTTTGCACCAACAACGGAAATGTTTTTGGCCTGCCGTTTGATACTTGGAATTGCACTGGCATTCATTAATGTAACCTCTATGGCAATGGTTGTATCTGCATTTAAAATCGAAGAAAGGGGAAAGGCTTTAGGAATAAATATAACTGGAGTTTATCTGGGTTTGTTTTTATCACCTGTAATTGCAGGAATATTGAACTATCAGTTGGGCTGGAAATCTGTTGTGCTTTTTTCAATACCCTTTTTAATAGTACTTTTGATATTGCTTTTGTTTAAAGTCCAGGATGAATGGGTAACTTTTGAAAATGTTTCTCTTGACCTGAAAGGGTCATTTGTATATGGAATTGGAATGTTGCTGTTTATTTATGGATTCACCATATTGAATGAAACTACTGGTGTTGTTTTAACTGTATTGGGTATTTTAACATTGGCATTGTTTGCATACATTGAATTAAGACAGGTTAATCCTGTGTTTGATGTCAGATTTTTTAAAAACAAGCAGTTTTTGTCAGCTAATTTTGCTTCCCTAGGTGCGTATCTTGCAACATTTGCCGTTACAACGATTCTAAATTATCATTTTCAATACATTAAGGGTTATGATTCACAATTTGCAGGATTGATTTTGATTGTAGCTCCGGTATTTCAGGTAGCTATAGCTCCGATTGCCGGAAGATTGTCCGACAGGTATGTTCCGCAGGTTCTTGCAGCTATTGGGATGGGTTTAGGAACAATTTCTTTGGTTTTATTTTCCCTTCTTGATGCTAATACGAGCTTATTATTCATAATAATTGCCATGATATTTTACGGTGTCGGTTTTGGTCTGTTCTCTCCTCCAAACACGAATGTAATTATGAGTTCTGTTCCGCCTCAGGCCACTTCTGTCGCATCTGCTTCAGTTGCTACAATGAGAACGTTAGGCCAGACTATGAGTATGGGAATATTGACACTGGTATTTGCATTTGTGATGGGAAATGTTCCGATTGTTGAGCAGTATTATCCTCAATTAATCACAAGCTCTCAAATTACCTGTCTGATTTGTGTCATTCTGTGTATTGCATCTGTTTTTGCTTCATTTGTCGGAATAAAATCATCTGAGAAAAATAATTCCTGATTGGGAATTATCAAATTCCTTATTTTAAACTTTTAAAGATTTCAAAACCTGATCTTAGAAGTATTAGCACAGGATAGATTTCCAGTCTTCCTGTCCACATGTCAATCATACTGACTATTTTCAGCAGGGGATTTAACGTGTGATTGACTATCCCTAATTCCAATCCATTGTTTCCCTGAAGGGATACTGCAGCAAATAGACTTTTAAACGGATCATATCCGAATAGGCAGAACAGTGCCCAGGTAACTAATATGAATATCATATGTAAGGCAATGAAGTTTCCAGCTTCTCCAATCGCCGATTCGGGTATTGTATTTCCATTGATTTTTATTGGAATGATGATATTTCTTGGTGATAGACTTTCTCTAACTGTCCTGTATGTTCCTTTAAAAAAGGTTATTGTTCTTGCAAGTTTAATTGCACCTACCGTAGAACCGTTTGAACCTCCCACAAGCATTAGACACATTAAGCATATGATAACAAATGATGGCCAACCTGCAGTTGTTTCTGCTGAGGCTATGCTGGCTCCTGTCGTTGTTATGACTGATGTTACAGTAAAGACTATTTCTATCGGAACAATATTTGAAACCAGATAAATCATAAGGCTGACAGCAGCTATTGCACTTATGATTATTTTAAATTGCAGATCTTTAATCAATGATTTTCCTTTTGTTTTAATTATTCTATAATGCACTAAAAAACTTGTAGCGCCCAGTATCATTATTATTATTGAAATAAAGTATATTGAATTGCTCTGATAATAGCCTATGTTGGCATTTTTAACGGCCATGCCTCCTGTTGAGATTATGCAAAATGTATTGCAGACTGCATCAAAAATAGGCATTCCCGCTAAAACATATAATATTATTCCCAATATCGTATATGCAAGATAAATTTTAAGTGTTTCTCTGATGGTCATCTTAATGCTGGGTTTTAGTTTTTCATCACGACCTTCAGACTGATAAAGTTTTGAGGATATGGATCCTGGGGTTATGAATCTCAGCACAATAACAATCACACCCAATCCACCAATCCATTGTTCAAAAGCTCTAAAAAATAGTATGCTGTGAGGTAATGCTTCCACATTTTCAAATATTGTTATTCCTGTTCCGGTCAATGCTGAAACGCTTTCAAAGACACTGTCAATAATGGGGATGTTTGTTGATAGCGCAAAGACGATGCCTCCAATAATGCCTGCC
>JAFUBV010000143.1 GCA_017460025.1 Methanobrevibacter sp.
CCTACAATTACAGTTCTTCTAATGTCATCCCAAGCTTGTTGGATAGCTGCGTTGTTAATGAAGTGTAAATCGTCACCTTCAACGAAAGTATCATTAGTAGATAATTGGTAAGACATTAAAGCTCTTTGACCTAAAGGAGTACCAATGTCTGGGTTGTACATTGGAATTCCTCTTTTCTCAGCGATTTCTTTACCTTCTTTTACGAATGCGGATTTTTTCTCAGATTGGGTCCAACCACCCATGTTATAGAATTGGGTTGTTTTTTCAGTTGGATCTTCACTGAATTTTTGTTTCATTGCATCTAAGAATTTTTTATCAGCCATATTAATTACCATCCTGCGTTTGGATCAAATGCACCAAAGGATCTGGAAACGTGAATATTGTGTAATACTTCAACAGCTTCTTTATCATCTTTGTATGCTTCACCATCTATTCTGTAAATAGTGGTTTTTGCTTTTAATGTTTCTTCGTCTAATGGTTCACCTAAGACTACAGGTTCGTCTAAGTCGACACCAATTTGGTCTCTTACCATTTCAACTTTTCCGGTTTCTTTGTTGAATACTTGTCTTCTTAACATATCAAACATTAAACCGTTTTCATCTAATCTTAAAGAGTGACCGTGTACACCTGCACCTCTGATACCAGTTCTTGCAGTATCAAAGTATTCAGTTTCTAAGAGGATTTTGGATAATCTTTCGATATCTCTTTCTCTTGCTTCAATTACTTGTCTTCCGGATAATGTACCGGTATCGATTCCTCTATATCTGGATAAGTAAGATCTAGCTCTTAAGTAAGGTTGAGCTGGAGCGAAATACATTGAGTCTACGAATTGAATGTATCTGATTCTGTCCCCTGCTTTTGCACCGTCAATAGGGGTAACTAATTCTCTTACAATATCTTCAGGCTCATCCATTTCATCTAATGGTGGGTGAACAGATTTGTATTCTTCACCTGGAGCTCTGTGACCTAATATTTTTACTACGTCTTCATCAGAGATTTCTCTTAACTTTTCTAACTCGTATTCAGGGTTACAAAAGTTTCTTCTATTTTGAGCAACCTGAGAAGTACCTGGATAAATTTGTACCATAATTATGCATCTCCTAATGCTAATTTAACTTTTCTAATAATTTCATCTAATTTTTCCTGTGAGATTGTTTCACCACGGATAACTCCCGTAACAATATCATCAATGGTTCCTTGTGTCTTAATGTTTTCTTCACTTGGCATGACTTTAGAAGTTTTTACTCCAATTTTAGCAAAATCTTCATGGTCCACTGGTGATTCACATATAATAATGCAGTGTTTATTGACATTCCTTAGAATTAATCTTGCTTTGTAAATAATATGATTTGCAACTCCTCCTAAATGGACAACAAGCAACTTGAAGTTAGCCATCTGTTCAACTTCCTTATCAGTAAGTCCAAACAATGTACCACCAGAAGCAGGAGCATCATGAGGAACACCCGCACCAGCATTTAAAACCATTGTACTTGTTAAAACATTTGCTTCACGTAAACCAAAAGTAATTTCACAAACAGGCTTGGTAATATGCCTACGTCCAGGGGACATAGCTATAGCACATACATCTGTACCGCATTCAGCAAAAGTTCCCCTTTGGGCTAAACTTCCACCTTTACCCATACCGCTTGCTTCCCTACAATCCACTACGTGAGTACAACGTCCAATCATATTAATCAAAGTCATCCTGTCTAATAATTTTCATTTGGTCTTCAAAACTTGAATATTGATCAGTCATTCCGATTAAGTCATCTGGCAAGTCCATATCGCCATATTTAATTCTATCAGAAACAGTTTGTTCTTTTCTAATATAATTAGTTCTGTTTTGATTAATTTCAAAACCATATGGGATATCCTGTTTACAGATTTCTTCAATCTCTTTAATTGTAGATTCCATTGTCAATTCAACAAAAATCCTACCTGTTTTTACTTGAAGAACAACATCCTCACCATTGACTTGAATAACTCTACGTTCCCTATATTGTGGAGGTAAAGTCTCTTCAGTCTTTGGAAATCTTGGTCCATGAATAACTGTTCTTTTTACATCTTCAAGAGATTCTAAGTCGTTTAACAACTTTTCAGTTGTGTCACTTCCAAGCACCCTATGAGGAAATATTTCAATATCCATTTTTTAACCTTCAAAAATTAGATTTGTTTAAATTAATTAGATGTCACCTTTAATTTCATCAGCTGCAATTGCAACAGCATTAATAGGTTCTCTGAATTCATCAATTTGACTGTATACTTCTGTAATTAAACCAGAAGTTGCTTCTGGTGAAAAGAGTTGTGTTCCTGCGTCTAAGGACATAGCAGCAGCTACACAAGGGATACAGAATCCTTTACTGTGTCTGGTTACAACGTGGTTACCGTTGAATAAACCAGGACCTCCTCCTCCGTAGATGGAGTGAGAGAAGAATGAGAATCCTACAGCTACACCTTCTGCTCTACCGTAGTCAATACTTGGTAAACCAGTAGCGAATTCGATGTTATCGTTGAAGTATAATAAAGTAGATGGTACACCTTGAGCAGCACGAGCAGCACCAATGTTAACCATGGTTGCAGCTACAGCACCAGCAGCAGCGTATGCGTTCCATTTAGCTGCGTCATCAGTGTTGTAAATAGAGAAGTCAGTTAAATCTTTTTGTGGAGCAATTACTCCATCTGCTTCTGCACGTGCAATAGTTGCTTGTACAATACTACCAACAGTACCTTCTTCTGCGTTGTCTTTTACTAAATCCATTACTAAATTATCAGCGTTTAAACCTTGGTAAGCTAAACCTAATAAGTGTAATCTTTCGTAAGTACCGATTGCGTCACCCATTTCGAACATAGCAGTTTGTTCAAAGATAGATGCTAATGCGGTTGCTTGGAAAGTGTTTTTTAAGGTTGCAGCAGCGAAATCGTTTGCTTTTACACCTCTTAATGCATAACCTGCACCTTCGAGTTTTTGTGGAATGTCTAACATGGTTGCAATGTTAGAACCTTTGTAGTCTACAGATTGTGGGTATCTACCTAATACTGCAGCTTTTACAAAGTTAGCATCATAGATACTTACATCACAAATGTCAATAACAGCTTGTACTAAAGCGGTTGCGGTAGCTAAAGGAGCTACAGAGTATTCAGCAGCAACGTCAATTCTTTGAGTTGGTACTTGTACTAATAACCTTTTTCCTCCGGAAATAGGTTCAACTTTAGTATCGTCGCCTTCAGAAATTTGAATAATTCCTTTAATTTTATCTGCGATTGCTTCTGCGTTATCTACACTATCGAGATCTAATTCTCTAGCTAATATTCTAGATTTGTCTCCACCAACAGCACCGGTTTTTACGGATTTTTCAAGTCCTTCTAAGTTTACTGCAACAGTTCTTTTTACACCTTTTACGATGTTTTGAATTGCAGGGTTTCTGAGTGGACTTAAAGCTTCGATTGGTACGTCAGATGCAATTTCTGAGCCTCTATCGTCGTATAAATCGACTTTATCATCAAACTTTGCCATTTTTTCCCTCCTAAATAAATAGAGTTTAAATATACCACTCTCAATGGAGAAATTTTTCACCAAATTGAGTAAAGCTACAAAGCAAGTTTTTGCAAATAGCCAGCCATATGGTATACAAATTTATCTTTAATTAAGATATAATATAAAGATTACCCTCAGAAATTTTTAGAAAAGTTTATAAAGAATAATATGATAATTTGACTTTAAGAAAAATGAGCTTGAAAGTAATACTTTTAAATATTAATAATATCTGATTAAAATAAAAATAAAAAACAA
>JAFUBV010000144.1 GCA_017460025.1 Methanobrevibacter sp.
ACTTCAATGAATTTGGAAACCGGTGATTCTAATACAAATTTAATCACGGTTCTTCCTAAATTGATTGAAAATAGAGATATTACTAAATACTATAGAAATGCTACCCAATATACTGTAAAAGTCTTGGATGATAACGGAAAAGTTGCGGGTGCCGGTGAAAATGTATCATTCAATGTTAATGGTGTGCTTTATAAAAGATCTACTGATGAAAACGGTATTTGTCAATTAAATATTAACTTAAATCCTGGAGAATATGTTATAACTGTTCAAATCAACAAAAGTATGGTTTCAAATAAAATTAAAGTTTTACCTATTTTATCTGCAGATGATTTAACTAAATATTATGGTAATTCAAATCAGTTTGTTGCTACTTTGGTTGACGGTCAGGGAAACTTATACCCTAATCAGAATGTTTCATTTAATATCAATGGAGTATTTTATAACCGGACTACTGATGAAAATGGTCAGGCAAGGCTTAATATTAATCTCTTGCCGTCAGAATACATAATTACTTCCATGTTTAACGGATCTGCAATATCCAATAAAGTAATTATTAAACCTGTTTTGCTTTCCATCAATGACATTGCAAAAGCAGCATATAACTTAAATGCATATTATGAGAAAAACAGCAAATTCCCAAATAGTATCAAGGCTCCTTATTATGGATTCACCATGCCTGAATTCTTCTATCTGATGAACAAGGCAATTTCTCAAATTGCCTCATCCAATTTCTCAGACATTAAAATTGTGGATGGTATTAAAGGCCCTGATTTATCAAGTGAAGATACAATAGACTCATGCTTGCTTAAAAGAGATGAGTTTGTAAGCATTGCCAATAAGCTTTCCTCTCAAATAGCTAAGGATATTAAGGTTCCAAGCAGTGTCGATACTCCTATGGGAAAACTCAGATTCAATGATTATTTGCTTATCTCAACACGCGTAATGTCATTCTATTGGGAATATGATGTGAATTTAGCTGATTATGTAACTGTTATTTCCCAGGATGCACAGCAAAATATCAACAATCCATATGGAATATCTGGTAAAAATGTTTATATTGATGCTGACGGAGGATCTGACGATAAAAAATGGGACTTGGCAAGGGCATTGACTGCTGCAGGCTGGAACGTTAAAGTAGGTCAAACCGACAGTAACTCCCATTATAAGGACTACTTCAATACTCCTAGCAACTATGTTCTCATAAATATCTATAATGGTTTTTGTGCAGGTACTATAAGGGAACTTGCTTCAAATTATATTCAAAATGTCTTAAAATCCAAGAATGTTGTTTGTGTACCTGTTTGGGATACAGCTAATTGGTTAAACCCTGATGGTATGGGTCCGTATCGTTATGGTGACTTCAGCGGTTATTCAGCTCAAAGGGCATGGGATGACAACTTCAGTATAAACGATCCGTATATCAGCAATGTTGCCCAATACTTGTCTTCAAATAACATTAAGTACTGTTCATATCCGTCAACTGATGGTCTTGTCTATCAGTTCTTGCATGGCGGTGCTGAACAGACTATGAAATAGACAGAACTGTAAGTTTTGTTTATTTTAATTTTTTATTTTTTTTCATATACATCACATTTATAATTAATTGTTATTTTTAAATTATTATCATTAAAATCAGATTTGTGCTTTATTATTTTTATATTAATTAAATTTAAATCAATTTGATCTATCATAAATTAAATTATATATGGTTTAAAATTGAATGAAAAAATAGTTGTGGTGAATTAATGAAATTTTTTGTCTGATATTGCAATAATAACTCACATTGATAAAGTGTGTTTGTTCAATTATAATACCTCAAAATCAATCAGTTTTATCTTATTTGAAACTAATTTTCGATTGTCATCATGAATTTCAGATAGTTTTGTTGTGATGTATTTTTTGTTGTCATCTGCAAAGACAGTAGCAATTGTCAAATCATCAGTATCCATCAGCACGCTGGCTAAAAAGTTTGCTCCGCTGGAAATGCCTATTCCCAAGCCGAACTCCTTGGCTATTCTTTTGGACATGTTAATTGCATCGCAGTCATCAATCAATACGATATCATCTATTAAATCCTTATCAACGATTCCTGGTATGAAGTCGTCACCAATTCCTTCAATCAAATGTGATCCTTCTTCCATGCCCATCTTGAGAATTGATAATGTTGACGGTTCGAGAGCAAATATTTTTGATGATGGGTTATTGTCTTTTAACCTTTTTCCAACGCCCATTAATGTTCCTCCGGTTCCAATTCCTGAAACAAAAGCATTGACATCAGGCAAAGCATCAATTATTTCCTGACCTGTGGTTTTGTATTGGGCTTCGATATTTAATGGATTGTCAAATTGGAGTGGTCTGAAAGCATTATTTTCTATGGCGAATTCTTCTGCTAGTTCTAATGCTTTTTTAAATCCGCCTTCCTCTTTTGATACAAGATGGACTTGAGCATCATACATTTCAATAAGTTTTCTTCTCTCCAGAGATACCCAATCAGGCATGAAAATGTGTACTTCATGACCATAAAGAGCACCTATTGCACTGAATGATATGCCAGTGTTACCGCTTGTAACTTCCACAATAGATTGTTCTGGTTTTAAATTGCCGTTTTCTCTTTCTTTTTTTATTATATAAAGTGCAATTCTATCTTTAATGCTTCCGGTGTAATTGTAATATTCAAGTTTAGAAAAAATGCTTCCTGATTTTCCTTCATATTCATA
>JAFUBV010000145.1 GCA_017460025.1 Methanobrevibacter sp.
GGGGATGTTTATGGTTGGAATGTAACGGATGGTGCTGCACATGGGGGTTCTTCTAATTCTGGTAGAATTATAAATTATGAGAATAATCGAGTGTTATCTCTTGGAAAAGTTTATTATGGTAGTGAAATTTCTCAAAACATCGATTTTGGTTTTGTTAATACTATTACGTTTAAATATTCACTAGGCATTACACAAGATACCATAGACGAGTTAGAAATGTTCAAAGAGTTTATAGGTCCAGATTTTCCTCAAGAAGAATATGATGCAATGTATAATTCATATAAACAAGAATTAGTCATATCTTGTTGTGATAATGTTTATTCATATGTAAATCCTGTTGAAGTCGGGTGGTATGAAGTTACAATTGATACCAAAAATATTTCTGAGATAGGTATGTTTAAAATTAAATTTAATTATGCAGAAAATGCTAAAAATATATATTTTGAGAATTTTACTGCATCTTTGAATGATAAAGTCAAATCTGATTTCAGTCATATTTCTAATTTAATTGATAATAATGTTTCAGTTAAATTTACTAACAAAGCTATTGGGAAAATAAGTAATATTTTCTGGGATTTTGGAGATGGAACTAATAGTAGTGAAATTAACCAAACACATATTTTCAAGTCAGGAAATTACAAAGTTACTTTAACAGTATCTAATGAAAACAACACTGATAGTTATTCATACGATTTATCATTAGGTTTCCCAACAATTGATGGTAAAATGTATGCTACAGTACAAGATGCTATTGATATTGCAGAAGAGGGCGCTGTTATTGATATTCCTAATGATCTTTCTGAAAACCTAAATGTTAACAAAACCGTGACTTTAAACTTTAATGGTAATAAGTTAACTGGCAGTATTAATGTTAACGATGGTGCAATTGTTACTGTAAATAATATTAGTGATGTTTCCAGTGTCTCTACTGATGATTCATCTAAATTAACTATTGCTGATTCAAACATAAACTCCAATCTTGAGTTAAAATCAGGAAATATAGATTTAAATAGTGTTAACTTTAACAATAGTATTTTAACTATTACTTCAGCTAATACTACTTTAGTCAATGTCAATGTTGCTAATGGAGGAATTGTTATTAATGGTGGTAAATCAAAAATCACCAAATCCAATTTCACAGATTCAACAAATGTCATCAAACAACATGATGGTGAATTGAAATTAACCAATAACATTATTAAAAACAACAACAATGCAATCAATATAACTGGTGGATCTGCAACAATCAGCTACAATGCAATATACAACAACACTGGAGACTTAACACTCACCGGTGCAACTGTAATCAACAACTGGTTTGGAACTAATCAAGTAACTGGATATGATTCCTACTTGAGATTGGTTCTCACATCTGTTGACAGTGAAATGTATCCTGGTAGTGAATACATAATCAAAGTGGAATTTGTACCAAACACCGGAAGCATGGACGGTGCATTAAATGATTTATCTTTATACATTACCAGTACAAACGGTGAAATAACCTCTCCAATTATTATCAGTGATAATCAAGGGGAATTAAAATTCACAGAAGGAGCAATAAGTGATGAGGTAAAATTCACATTACTAGGTGAAGACTACACTCTAGTTAATGATGATAATCCTGTAAGTATTGTTGCCAAACCATTAGACACTAATTTAGTCATTAATTCTTCTGCTAAAGGCGTTGTAGTTATTAAATTAACAACTGCGGAAGGTAATGTAGTTGGTGCTATTGTATCTTACAGCATTAATGGTGCTGAAA
>JAFUBV010000146.1 GCA_017460025.1 Methanobrevibacter sp.
CTTCTAATGTTGCTAGATTATCTTCAAACAGGGGTTGTGTTAATATCAATGCAGTTTTTGAATCAAAGTTTATTTTTCCAACGTTAACATTTAAAATATCTAAAATTTCTTTTTGTTTTTCTGAAGATAAGTTGTTCCACAGTTTTTCTATATCAATTACTTCAACTTTATCTTTAATTAATGGATGGTTATTTTCTCTTGTTAAGTAGACTGTTTTAATATTTTTATGACTGCCTAAAGCTTCATTTGCATTTAAAAAGTAAATTCCACAAAAATGCAAAATTTTATCAATAATTGGATTAATTTCATGGGTTTTACATAAGTTTGGTGAATAATTCATTAATCCATCTTCTATAATGCATGAATCTTTATTTTCATAAAACATAAATGAAAATGGAGTTTGTGCATGTCCATAAATAGTTACTTCTTTTCCGTATGTTTTAATGAATAATTGAATTCTTAATTTAATATATCCATAGAAATATCTAAAATATCCTAAAATATTTTGAAATATTCCTTTTATAGAATCTGTAGAATACATTTTAGCACCATATTTAAAAGCAACTGGTGGCATTTGAATATATTTAATGTTTTTAGATACTTCTTTTGGAAACCATGCAGTAAATATAAAAATATCTTCTTCATTGTATCCTTTTATAAGTAAATATAAGAAGAATGAATATACTGTTGTCACTAGACACACATTTTTATGTTATTTTACCATAAATGAACCTCAAATATGATTAATCCTAAATTATTTAAACTAACAAGAATATATATAAACTTAATATAATTTAAATATTTTTTTAGTGATATTATGTTAAATTTTACTGTTGGTCCTGTAATGAGTAGTGAACAAGTTTTAAAAATTGGGGGTGATCAGACTCCTTATTTTAGAAATGATGAATTTTCACAAGTCATGTTTGAAAATGAAAAATTAATGAAGGAATTTGTTTATGCAGATGATGATTCTCGAGTCGTATTCATCACAGGATCTGGAACAGCAGCTATGGAAACTACTGTTATGAATGTTTTCAATGAAAATGATAAAGTTTTATTTGTTAAAGGTGGTGGAGTTGGCCAAAGATTTGTTGATTTATGTGATGTGAATGAAATCTCCTATGATGAGATAAATCTCGATTTTGGTTGTGATATTACTGAAGAAATTTTAGATTCTTATTCTGGAAATGGGTATACGGGATTTTTAGTTAATATTTGTGAGACAAGTTCTGGTGTTTATTATAATTTGGATTTAATTTCAGAGTTTTGCCAAAAAAATCAAATATTCCTTGTTGTTGATGCAATAAGTTCATTTTTAGCTAACCCATTAAATATGACCCAACAAAAAATTGATGTAATTATAACTGGATCTCAAAAGGCTTTAGCTTGTCCTCCGGGGATTTCAGTAATTGTTTTATCACAAAATGCTCTAAAAAGAGTTGAAAATAATAAAAGTAAATGCATGTATTTTGATTTAAAAAATGCATTAAAAAATGCTGAAAGAGGACAAACACCATTTACTCCGGCAGTAGGTATTTTACTTCAAATTAATGCAAGATTAAATGAAATTAAAAGTAATGGTGGGGTTGAAGTAGAAATTAATAGAATTGCCAATTTGGCTAATGATTTTAGAGAAAGAATTTCTGATTTGCCTTTTGAAATTAAAACAGAATCCCTTGCAAACTCAGTAACTGCAGTTCACTGTAAAAATGCTTTAGAAATTGTTGACAAATTAAAACTGGATTATGGTATTTGGATTAATCCAAATGGTGGTGAACTTGCTGATAACATGTTTAGAGTAGGTCATATTGGCTATTTAACTATTGAAGATAATGATAAATTAATTGAAGCATTTCATGATTTGGAGAAAAGAGGTATTGTTCATGATTAAGGTAATTACTTATGGAACTTATGATTTATTCCACTATGGTCATCAAAGGCTTTTAGAACGAGCAAAAGAATTGGGTGATTATCTGATTGTTGGTGTCACTGCCGATGATTTTGATAAACAGCGTGGAAAAATTAATGTTAAACAGTCATTGATGGAGCGTATAGAATCTGTGAGAGCAACTGGTCTTGCAGATGAAATCATTATTGAAGAGTATGAAGGTCAAAAGATTGA
>JAFUBV010000147.1 GCA_017460025.1 Methanobrevibacter sp.
AAATCATAAGTCCGAATGCCCAATTCAGTCTGATTCTTATTAATTTTTTTACTAACCATAAATAACCAACACACAATAACTAATACTTAATATAACTTATGTAAATAATAGTATATAAACTTTACTATTATAAAAAACAGTAAAATTAAAATTCAAAAAATTTTAGCAACCAATATTAAAAATTAAATTCAACTAATAAACTATATTAAAATTCACTAGATTTAACTAAAAAAATTAAAAAAACAAGAAATATATAACATAGTTATAAAAAATTAAAAATAAAAAAATTAGTTTTGGCGGATGCCCCAAATTAAAAAAAAAAGAATTGAACTATTATATACATAATTATCTATTTTACTAATTACTAAAAATAACTTATAAGAAATGGGATTTATATCAAATTAAACTCACCAAAAATATATTAATATTTTAAAATAATATTTAATATAGATATTTAAAAAAAATCTGAAAAATTGAGGTTTTAGATGAGAAATAACATTAAAAATAAACAAATCATTAATGTTTTTTTATCAGTTATTCTTGCAATTCTGTTAGAAGGATATATTGTTTTGATTGAACATTCCAATTTATTCCTTGACTTTTCTAAACATGATTTTTTAAATTTATTTTCATTTAAGGAATTCCTCGTTTTTTTAGTTATTTTTTTAATAATATTTTATATTTTATTTGATGAAACTAAAAGAATCAAGACTCTGAATTTTATATATTCCTATAGATTACCTTTAGCAATTATTGTTATCTTTTTTGCAGTAATTTTTCAGATTCATGGATCTTCAATTAATCAACTGAATATTTTAAATATTAATCATAAACCCCTAATTGGAGTTTCAAGACCTATTAGATCAGATGAATTTATTGTTAATACTCCATTTGCTTTTTCCCAATATTTTAATAATTTTTCTTATTTTTCAGAAATTGTTAGAGGCTCAGTAACAGATATGTTCATTATTTATGGACAACCTGTTTTAGACATTGGAATGCTGTTTAGACCATTTTTAATAGGATATTTATTTTTAAATCAAGGTCAAGGATTATCTTTCTTCTGGATAGGTCGTTTAGTATTTTTATTATTAATTTCTTTTGAATTTGGAATGTTATTAACAAATAAAAATAAAACATTATCACTTGCTTATTCAATATTAATAACTTTTTCACCTTTTGTCCAATGGTGGTTTGCTATTAATGGTCTTGTTGAACAATTAATTATGGGGCAATTAGGAGTTCTATTGATTAATTGGTACATGACTATTCCCAATTATAAAAAACGTTTTTTGATTGGTTTTGGTTTAATGATATGTGTAGGCACTTTTTTACTTGTATTTTATCCTTCTTGGCAAATACCTTTCGCTTATGTGTTTGTGTTATTGTCATTTTGGATATTTTTAAAAAATAAATCCCAATTTATGTTTTCAAAAAAGGATATAATAATTGCTTTAATGTATTTATTAATTTTTTCAATAATAATGGTTCATATTCTTACAAATTCCCTTGAAGCTATTAAAATAACATTAAATACTGTTTATCCAGGTTCTGAAATATTTAATGGCAGAGGTATTTTTAATAATTTTATTAGTTACATTCCTACAATATTTTTCCCATTAGATGATATTAATCTATTATTAAACACATGTGAATACTCTGTTTTTGTAGATTTATTCCCCGTTCCTTTAATATTATCATTTATTATTTTATTTTATCAAAAAACCAAAGATAAATTATTAATAGGATTTTTAATATTATATTTTATTTTATTAATTTTTTATTTTGTACAATTACCTGATTTAATAATTGAATTAACATTAAGAAGCAAGATTAGAACACCTAGACTATTTCCAATAATTACTTTTCTCAGCGTTCTGATTTTAATTCGGTCAATGAGCAGTTTAAATGAAATAAAGAATAAAAAATTAATTATTATTTTTTCATTAATATTGTCAGTAATTATGGTTTATCTATCCACATTTGAATTTAGCGGATATTATTTAACATGGATGCCAATATTTGCAATAATTCTTTATTTTATAGTTTATTCAAGCAGTTTTCTAGCATCATCCAAAAAAAATCAAAAAATATTTCTAATTTCAATTATTGCATTGTCCTTTTTAACAGGAGCGTTAGTTAATCCACTTGACAATGGAACTGATGTAATATACGAATCTCCATTTCTTAGCGAAGTTGAAAAAATTGTTGAAAGTGATCCTAATGCACTTTGGATTACTCAAGGACTACCAACTGACTATATTATTCAAGTAGGAGCTAGAACTATTAATTCAGTTAATACTTATCCGGATTTAGAAAAATGGGAAAAACTAGATGTTTATAATCAGTATAGTGACATATACAATAGATATGCACATATTACTTTTGATATACAGAAAATAAATGACACAAATTTTGAATTAGTGCAACCAGATTCATTTATAGTTCACATTAATATAAATGATTTAGAAAAATTAAATATTACTTATATTGCAACAAATCAAAATTTAGAGAAACTTTCAAACAATAATATATCTTTTAATGAAATTTATGAAATTAAAGAGTATAAAATTTATAAGATTTCTTACTAAATAAAATCTTTTCCATAAAACATTACTCTTCTTGCTAAGAAATTCCAGAACAATACAATTATCGCTGAAACAATCTTAGAAATCAAATAGTACAATCCAACAATATCAGTAAAAAAATACAACAATATTTCGGTAAATACCAATCCAATTGTGCTTATTAATATGAACAAATTAAATTCCAAAACTTTATTTTCAATATTATCCTGATTAAAAACCCATTTTGTACTCATAATATAATTAACCAAAACAGATATTATGAAGGACAATACTGCTGAAATCAAGTAATATATTCCACAAATATCGGAAAAGAAATATAAAAAGAAAAAATCAACTATAAAAGCAGTTCCTCCTACAAAAACATACCTAAATAATTGTATTATAATATTATCCATAGGATCTTTGAATAATTTATTTATCAAGATTATTCCTCTTTTTTGATTTCATTTAATAATATTATATGATGCTCTAAGTTTTCTGAGTGTTGGCGTTTAAGCACATGCAATATCACTCCAACAAAGAATGTCAAAGCTGCAATTATAACTACAGTGGATATTACAATCAATGTTGGAATTTTTAAGACAACTCCAGAGTTAAAATAGTTAAATAAAATTGGAAAAAAGTAAATTCCAGATATTATCAAAAGAATTAATGATACTGTTGAAAAGAACAATAATGGTCATTCATCACGAATTAAAGCAAAAATCATCATAATTACTTTAAAACCATCACTATAAGTATTTAGTTTAGATTCACTTCCTTCTATACGGTCTCTATACTGTATAGGGATTTCAATTATTTTAAAATTATTCATTAATGCAAATACGCTCATTTCAGTTTCTATTTCAAATTCTTTAGATTGAATTGGAAATGATTTGACAAAATCATAACTAAATCCACGCATTCCTGTCATTATATCATACAAATCACTTTAAAGACAAATTAATTGATTTTCTAACTACCTTATTTCCTGTATTATGAAATAATCTGTCATTTTCTTCAAAATAGGTTGAGGATAATCTATCACCAATTACCATATCCGCTTTTCCAGACAATATTAATTCTTCAAATTCCAATGCATTTTCAGCAGAATATGTATCATCCCCATCAACCATTATATAGCAATCTGCTTTAATATCTCTAAACATTGATTTTACAACATTTCTTTCCCTGTTTATATTCATATTTAACAATTGCTCCAGCTTTTCTCGCTATCTCATCGCTACTATCCGTAGAATTGTTATCATAAACATAAACATCAGCATGAGGCATGATTTCTTTAAAATCTTTAACAACCTTTTCAATAGTTGCTGATTCATTATAACACGGAACTAAAATTGCAGTCTTCATTTTTTCACTAATTAACTTTTTGTCAATATACCTTTTATAAGTTTATTTTAAATTTCTTATTTTCCTCAATGGTTTAGTCATTTTCCAACTTGTCGAGTTTAAAAGCTGACTATTTAATTTTTTAAGCTTTTTATTCTGTTTTTTTAGATTTTTATTTTGGTTTTTTAACGTGTTAAACTCATTTTCTAAATTTAACATCTTATATTTCAGTTTAAATTCATCGAAATTATTCGAAGATGAAATCAAATCCTGATTGAATATTTTTTGAGCATTAAATAAATCTTCATCTGAACTGATGTGATTTAGAATATAATCACCATCATAATCACTAATTTCATCTTTAAATTCCATTAAAGTAGTAAAAATTTCATTTAAATCCATCTCATCTCTCGGACCATTTCCATAGTTTTTTCTCTGATAAGATATTCTTTTTGCCCTTAAAATTGCCTTTAAATCATTGTTTAAATCTAAACCTTCTTCAATCAGGAAATCTTTGCGATATAATTTCGGCAAGGATATCAACTCAAAAATATAATCTTTGATATATTCATAGTCAAATGTGAATTTATATGTTCTTTTTCCCTTTAATTTATTTTTCAACAAACTGTCAGTGCTGAAAATCAAAATGTCCGAATCATTATATAAAATATTTTTATATGCTGCTTCTAAAAAGTCTTCATCAAGTTTTTCAGAAGAGTTATGTAAATAAATATAATCTCCTTTAATTTGATTTAATGAATTAGTGTTTACTATTTCATAATTCGTAAATGTTTGGTTTAAATCAGCCTGTAAATCTGAAACAATTGATATTTTAACATCATCCAAATCGACTAAATCCTTTAAATTATCATGCATATGCTTTAGATAAAATGCAGTTTCAAAATCATTTAATAGTTTAGACTCATCTTTAAATATTTCTCTTGTAGCTTTTAGGATATCCTCCCCACCTTCAATGCCCATCATTGAAATAAAGCTTATCATCTTATATCTGAAAAGATGCCTTATCTCATCAAATTTAGAATCTGACAGGTAATCAAACACCATCTTATAGTGCATCATATGATCATAACGCTTTCTTTCAGTATTGCATTGGTTTGCACCGTCAATATAAAAATATGCATAAAAATCTGTTGGTACAGTATAAATTTTATCCATTTTTGACATTATTTCCGCTAAAAATACAGGATCTTGCCCTCTAAGTAAATCTGGAAATAAGATATTATTTTCCTGAATAAACTCTGTTTTATAAATATTTTTATAAAATGCCCAAGGAATACCATATTCTTGGGGAAGTATTACTTTATAATCTTTATAATATTCCAAATAAATGAATTGGGAGAATTTGTCATTATCATCAACCAGTTTAATATTGCCTGTTACCATTAGCGCATCGTTTTTGATTGCAGTTTCATATAGTTTCTCAAGTGAATCATTATCTATAAAATAATCATCTGCATCTAAAAATCCAATGTATTCCCCTTGAGCTTGAGAAATACCATAATTTCTCGCTTTACCTGAACCCTGATTTGATTGGGTTAAAACTTTAACAGATTCATATTCTTCAGAATAACTGTTTAAGATTTCAAGAGACCCATCCGTTGAACCATCATTTACACAGATTAATTCAATATTATCCAATGTTTGATTTAAAAAACTATTGATTGATTTATCCAATAAATTTGCATCATTATAAACCGGCATTATTATTGATACTTTACTCATTTACTCAACACCCAATTTGGAACAGTTCAAATCCTTTTTTAGCAATTTTTTTATCATAGATATTTCTTCCATCAAAAATAACTTTCTCATTTAATTTTTCAGAAAGCAAATCAAAATCGGGATTTCTAAATTCCTTCCATTCAGTAACCAGTATTAAAGAATCACACCCATCAACAGCTTCATATCTTGAATTAACAAATTTAATTGAATCCAAATACTTATCATCAATTGTTTTCCCAAATTCTTCAATTGCCTCTGGATCATATGCTTTAATTTTTGCACCTTTTTCAATAAGTGATGTAATTACTACAAGTGATGTAGCTTCACGCACATCATCAGTGCCAGGTTTAAAGGACAGTCCCCAAATTCCAAAAGTTCGACCATTTAAATTGTCACCAAACCTACCAACTACCTTGTTTACTAAGACCTTCTTTTGATTTGCATTAACCTTTTCAACATTGGATAATATCATCGGTTCATAGCCATGAGTCTGGGCAGTATTTATCAGTGCCTGAACATCCTTTGGAAAACAACTTCCACCATAACCGCAACCAGCATATATGAAATCATAACCAATACGCTTGTCAGAACCAATGCCTAACCTTACCTGCTGCACATCAGCACCTGTAACCTCACAGATATTTGCTATTTCATTCATAAATGATATTTTGGTTGCAAGCATTGCATTTGCAACATATTTTGTCATTTCAGAAGATTTTATATCCATTAAAACAAAACGATCATGGTTTAGGACAAATGAAGAATATAATTCTTTTAGTCTTTCAAACACTTCCGGCTTTTCAGCACCAATTACAACCCTATCTGGATGCATACAATCCTCAATTGCTCTACCTTCCTTTAAAAACTCAGGATTAGATGCAATATCAATATTAACTTGAGAATCATTCTCTTTTAAAATATTTTCAATATGATTTTTAACCTTAAAACCGGTTCCAATCGGAACTGTTGATTTAATTACAACTAGCGAGTCATGAGTTAGATTATTTGCAATGTCTTCTGCAGCTGAAAAGATGTAATCAAGATTTGCACTACCATCACTGGCCATTGGAGTTCCAACCGCAATGAAAATAATGTCAGTTGCATCTAAAGCCTCTTTAATCTTGGTAGTGAATATCAAATCTCCTTTTTCCTGTGAATTTCGAACCATTGTTCCCAAATGAGGTTCAAAAATCGGCAATATTCCATTTTTTAGTCCATTGATTTTATCCTCATCTATATCTACACAGTACACCTTATTTCCCATTTTTGAAAAACAAGCCCCAGTTACAAGACCCACATAACCAGTTCCAATGACAGTAATATTCATAAAAATCACACTAAAAATAATTTTTAATATAAAATTTAAAAACTATTGATATCTTTGTAAGTTACTTTATATATTTTTAATGTTAAAAATATTAAAACAAACATATCAAATTAAAAACACTGAAAAATAACAAAATTAACTTATACAACACTATCCACAAAACTCATTCCGCGATTAATCAATACAGTCACAACATCATACCATATGTTCAATAATTTTAATAATAGAAACCTATCAAGCTTATTATCATCAATGCTAAGAAACATATGGTTAATAGAATTAATATTGAATTTATTCTTTTTTTATCTTCTAAAGATCGATTAAAACTAAAAATTAAAGGCAATAAAGTAAATAAAGGTAAAAAATATCTTTGTTGAACACCACCAATATTATCTAATTGTCCGACAGGAGTCCATGTGAATAAGAAAGTTACATATGTGGCAATATAGATACCCACTACAAAAAGCAACAAACCTCCCCTAATTTTAAAAGTTTGTTTACTGATTGGATACATTAAAATTACTGAACCTAAAAACATCAAATATAACGAATTAAATGAATTGAAATATAAATCCCTAGAATTGAACATTAAATCAATATCCAAATGTTGAGGAATGTTCAATACAGCAATAATAAAATCTTTTTTATGATTTAATACATAGGATAGCTGGGCAGATACATTCACATTCCGGTCTATATAAAACTGGGATCTATATGAATTATTGAAGCCAACATGAGCATAAGTGCTTGTCCAAATTAAACCAAGAGCACCTAATGCAACAATTAATATAAAAGAGTAATAATAATACTTTGATTTTTTAAAATTAACTATTGGAATGAGCAATAATAAGAAAACAAATAAAAAGAATGTGATTTTAGTTAAACCTAGAATTAAACATAAAACTGCGAAAATTATTGGTTCTTTATATGTTAAACTATTCATAGGAGATTTGTACAGGTAAAAGAAATAAGCAAAAATTACTAATGCCAATCCATTGATAAATGCATCAATACTCATAGAAGATGCCTGATACAACATTAACGGCATGCAAGCAACTATAATAAAAGGAATTTTAAGAATTGGTGTTTTTTTAACTGCATATGAAACCAATCCTGCATATAATAACAAATTACAGATTCTACCTAACCATAACATCCATATTAAATTCAAATCTAATAATTTTGCAATGAATATCCCTAAAGCCTGAGCTAAATAACCATAAAAAGGATTTTGAGCAAATGCCGAATGAAAATGAAATTCCGAATTGTTAATAGACAATGAATCAACATCATTTGTAAAAACTGTTGCATTTTCCACCGATATTAAATTATAATATTCTCCCCTCTGCTGAGTAAAAGAGTTTAACAAATCTGAAATTGCCATAATTGAAGAATAAGATTCATTTGTATATTCTGGAACAATTATACCTCGAGAAGTAATTTCTGAACGCACGATATGTTCATATTCATCAGGAGCACAGCCAAATGGCATTAACATTGAACATAATATACCAAAAATTAAAATAATAAGAAATGCCGTTTTATATAATTCTTTATCATCATTATGTCCATAATAATAAACAATACAAAAAATACCTCCTAAAGAAATTATTAATACAATAACCATTTCAAACAGAGGATTCAAATAATTAATTAACTTAAAATTAGTGAAAATGAAAAACAAGACCAATAATAAATAAATTACCCAATATTTTCTAGAATTTAAAAAATCATTTTTGAAATTCAAAAAAATATTATTTGACAATATTGAATTATTTTTCATTATACTCTTCCAAACTAAATTTCATCAAACTATAAAAAAAATAAATTAGATTCAAATGGCATTATTTAGGCTAAATATTTAATTAAACTTTTATTTTAATTAACTAGATACTTTAACCATTGAATTTAAAATATTTTGAAAATTGATTAATATTCTAAATTATTGTCGTGTATATTATACACAACTTATATTGTTTTAATTAATCTTTTATTTTTATTTTATAGTTAATTACCAAACTTTTGGTATAAATGTTTCAAGCCATTTGTCATAAACTTTGGTTTCTGAAATCGATTTATTATATGTTTCTATGGTCAGCTCCTGCAGGAATTCTTTTGATTTTAGATAGTAATGTTTTATT
>JAFUBV010000148.1 GCA_017460025.1 Methanobrevibacter sp.
ACTTACTTGGCTGAAATGACTGAAATGTTACTTGAAGTTATTCATGAGCAAAGAGAACCTCACGATAAGGACCACTATACCAATAAAAGACTTAGAGTCTCTGGAGATTTAATGGAAGATTTATTCAGAGTTGCTTTCACTAATTTAACTAGGGATATGAGCTACCAACTTGAAAGAAGTATTTCCAGAGGTAAGGAATTGTCTATTAAACAGGCTGTTCGTAGTGATGTTTTAACTGAAAACATTAAACATGCAATCGCTACAGGTAATTGGGTTGGTGGAAGAGCTGGTGTAAGTCAGCTTTTAGATAGAACTAGTTACATGGGTACTCTTTCCCATTTAAGACGTGTTGTATCTCCTTTAACTAGAAGTCAACCTCACTTTGAAGCAAGAGATTTGCACCCAACACAATTTGGAAAAATATGTCCTAACGAAACTCCGGAAGGACCTAACTGTGGTTTGGTAAAGAATTTAGCTTTGATGTGTAATATTTCTGAAGGTTCTGACGAACAGGAAATTAAAGATGTAATAGAAAATATGGATGTTGAATTAATTTAATGGGGTGGAATGTTGACTAATTATAATGATATAGATGTAAAAAATGCTTATCAATTTTTTGGATTCGATAAAATCGTTACTCCTAAAAAAGTTAGAGATGCTTATGGTAAATTAGCTGAAGACTATCATCCTGATACTGGTGGAGATAATGAAAAGATGGCTGAAATTAATTATCATATGGAGGTCATTAAAAGTTTCTTCAAAGACAATCCAAAATTAAAAAAGAATACTAGACTTAATAAGGATTTTGATGAACTTTTAAATATCGAAACAGTTGTCGAAGAAAATTCAACAGATATTGCTTTAGCTGAAGAACTTGATGAAACTGAAATCGATGAAGTCATTATTGAAGAGGAAGAAAATATTGGAGCTATTCAAGAAGCTGCTGAAATCGATGAACCTATTGTTGAAGAAATTGAAACTCCAGTTGTCAATCGTTTAAAAACTAAAATTTACATCAATGGTGAACTTTTCGGAACTTGTGACAATCCTCAGGAATTTACCGATGAGATGAGAGAAAAAAGAAGAAAAGGTAAAGTATCTCATGAAATGAACATTACCTATTATGAGGATAACAATGAGATTTATATTTTCAATGACCCTGGTAGGGCTAGAAGACCTTTAATCATTGTTAAAGAAGGACAACCTCTCCTCACTGAAGATCATCTTAATAAAGTCGCTAACGGTAAATTAACTTGGGATGATTTAATTGAAAAAGGAGTTATTGAATATTTGGATGCTGAAGAAGAAGAAAACTCCTACATTGCAATGAGATTAAATGAGTTAAATCCTGATCATACTCACTTGGAAATCGACCCTGCTACCATGCTTGGTATTTGTGCTGGAATCATTCCATTTTCAGACCACAATTCCTCACCAAGGAACACTATGGAAGCAGGTATGACAAAACAGGCTTTAGGATTATACGTATCCAATTATGCATTCCGTACTGATACTAGAGCACATTTATTACACCATCCTCAAACTCCTATTGTTAAAACACGTATTATTGACTCAACTAACTATGACTTAAGACCATCCGGTCAAAACTTTGTTGTTGCATTAATGAGTTATGAAGGATATAACATGGAAGATGCAATGGTAATCAACAAAGGTTCTCTTGAAAGGGGATTGGGCAGGTCTTCATTCTTCAGATCTTATGACACATCAGAAAAAAGATACCCTGGTGGTCAGGAGGACAGTTTCCAGGTTCCTGATAAAAACATTAAAGGTTACCGTTCTGAAGAAGCTTACAGACACTTGGATGAATTTGGTGTCGTAAATCCAGAATCATACGTTGAATCAGGAGATGTTTTAATA
>JAFUBV010000149.1 GCA_017460025.1 Methanobrevibacter sp.
CGGATCGGCCTCATTAATTGTAATGAATTCATAAATTGCCCTGAAGGCATAATCCTGCATTTGCTTAGTGATTTCACCATCATAGAATACTACGCCCGGATTTGTATTGTCACAGTCAAACATTGAAAGAGCAGATACTTCATCCAATATAATCTGTTTTGCCAGCTCAGCTTTATCATCATTTACTATCTTTAAAGCAACACCACCATTACCTCGAGTCTTAAAACGAGCAAAAGGATTTAACCTAATCAAACGAGGATAATCAACAAGAGAAATTCCATTTTCAGCGAGTTTGCGAATAATATGGCATGCCAGATAAGTAGTGCACATACCATCTGGAGAATCAGTATCATCAATTCCAATATATAAATAAGTAATAATAACCACCTTTTACATTAAATTATATTATCTAAAAGGAATATATAATTTTTTAAACAAAATTTTTAGGTCGCATTTAATATGTTAACTCGAAGCAGAATGTTACAAGAAATAGAAAAATTATTAATTTCAGAAGGTTATAAAACCTCTGACATTTATGATCAAGGTTCTTTTGATATTGTAGCTCGTAAAAACTTATTAATTTTACTTTTAAAAACATTTGTAAATATAGACAGTGTTAATGAAAAGAATGCTCATGAAATGAAGCAGTTAGCCAACATTTTTTTAGCTTCACCGATAATCATCGGAGCAAAATCCAGAAATGGAATCCTTGAAGAAGGCGTGATTTATGAAAGATACGACATTCCAACCATAGGATTTGATACATTGAAAAATATGATAATCTACAATGAATATCCTGAAGTACTGGCAGACAGAGGGGGATACTTCGTTAAAATTGACGGTAATGTAATCAAACAGTATAGGGAAGACTATTCACTATCTCTTAAGGATTTGGCTGATTTAGCACATGTATCAAGAGCAACAATGTATAAATACGAAAATGAAATTGTAAGGGCGAATGCTGAAACTGCGATGATACTGGAAGAAATACTGAATACAAAAGTAACGCTGGACATTGACATATTAAAATACAACCAGGAAGACCAAATTCAATACCAGACAACAGGCGAAGGAGCTGAAGACTTATCAAAATTAGGTTATGGAGTTCTTTCAACAAACAAAAGTCCTTTTGATGCTGTTGCTAAAGATGACAGCTCTTCATTAATAGCCAATGTTGAAAAGAACAGAAGCCAGAAAACATTGAAAAGAATGGCTGTTCCACTTAAAGACTTGTCAATGATTACTTCATCAGAGCCGGTTTTCATTATAAATAATGACAAGATTAAAGAATCTCTTGGAAGCATACCTGTTATCAAATCATGGGAATTGAAAGAATTTGAACGTTCACAAGAATTAATTAAGCTAATTAAAGAAAGAAAAGAAAATTAGGGATAATATGGAAGATTTAAGAATAGAGGATATGAAAGATTACCCAATCAAATGGGTTTGTAACTTCAGAGGTCAAAAAGCAATTGGAATATGCGGATATTCACAAAAAATAGCAATGTTTGCATCAGACGAAAGGGTGTCAAGAATATTGGAAGACATCGTAATCGGTACAAGGGAAGAGCTTGAAGGTTACGGATGTGAAGAAAAGGACAGATGCTGCAATTTCGATTGCGAATACTGTGAAATAACTCCAAGACAATACCTGCAGATTACAGGGAAAAAACCTTCAAATAAAAATATAAAAGAATTGAATGAAGGATTAAAAAGCTTAAATGAAGAATTTAAAATAATGAATATTGTTCCTTTTGAAGAATATGATGTAGTCAAATTCTAAAAACTTTTTAAAACTTCCATATCTTTTTTTATTTCCTCTTCACTAGCCACACCAAATGTTATCAAATCAACAAAATCCAAATTGTTCAGAAAAGTGAATGATTCCTGAGGTGTTTGGATACCAACACTAAAAATGCGGCAGGCAATTATTTTCTTATTTAAATCCAGTATTTTGGATCTGAATTCTTCACGCTGCGCTTTTAAAAATGAAGGAGTATCCATCATATAGGCAAAACTGTTTAAAGGAATCATATAAAAATCAAATAAATCCATATCCAGATTATCCTTAAGCAGATCCGTTGTACGATAAGGAAATGCTGTAACAATACCGGATAATGCTCCAGAATCATTAATGGAATTTAAAATTTTTGATGTCAAATTCCATTTATATGCATCAGTGATGAATTCATCAACAAGCATCACAGGAGTGTCATATGAAGAAAATAACTCAATATCATCTTCCCAATCAACTTCACAGGCAACTTCATAGTTTGGATTTAGATAATCCACATCGGATTTGCCGACAGTTGCAACAACTTTCATCTTACAGCCATTATCACAGGCCAAATCAAATCCCTTAAGAAGATTTTCATTATTAACCAGATTTATTGCTGCAACACCACAGTCATATGCCTGCAATATCACATCAGCAATTCTTTCAGGCTGGGTGTATAAATCCTCATAGTACAATCTTGCCCTGTGACCGTAATAAGGCTCTGCCATAAACGGACCATAACCAAGAATGGATTCAGGTATGGATTTATCTTTAAAGTTTAAGTTTTCATCAAAAATAATATCGCCCTATCTATTCTTTTTCAACTACAACAGCAGTTCCATAAACTAAAATTTCCTGCATTACATCAGAGATTTCATTTGAATCAAAACGGATTGCAACAATACCGTTTGCACCCAATTCTTTTGCATGACCAATTGCCCTGTGTAAAGCTTCATCCCTTGATTCTTCCATCATCTTAACGTATTGAGTGATTTCACCACCGAAAAGAGATTTGATACCGGCACCGATTTGACCTCCGGCACCTCTGCTCCTAACAGTTAATCCATATATAAATCCTTTTGTTTCAACAATCTTAAATCCTGGAATATCATTGGCAGTTGATATTGCAAATTCATCTACAGATACCATAATTAACACCTCTTTATATTATATAATTATACTTTTAAATACAAGTAAATATATATAGTTAATTAATATTAATGATAATATTTTTAAAAAAAATTATATGGTGAAATAATGAAAGTACTCGTTGCAGACGCAATAAATGAGAATGGAATATAAAATTTAAAGGAAGTAGCTGAAGTTGTAGTTGATACAAGCATCACTCCTGAAGAATTAGTAAAAACTATTGGCGAATACAATGCCATTATCGTAAGAAGCAGAACAAAAGTTACAAAAGAAGTAATTGATAATGCGGACAATTTACAAATAATTGCAAGAGCAGGTGTTGGAGTAGACAACATTGATTTGGATGCAGCTACCGAAAAAGGTATAATGGTAGTAAACTCCCCAGAATCAACTTCCATTACTGTTGCAGAACATACTATGGGATTATTACTTTCCATGGCACGTAAATTAACTATTGCAGATAAATCTGTAAAAGAAGGCAAATGGGAAAAGAAAAAATTCATGGGAGTTGAACTCAGAAATAAAACTCTCGGTGTAATTGGTATGGGAAGAATCGGTTCACAGGTAGTTAACAGATGTAAAGCATTTGAAATGGATGCAGTTGCATACGATCCATACTTGCCTGAAGAAGTAGCTACCCAAATGGGAGTGGAATTAACCGATTTAGAAACAGTTCTTAAAAAAGCTGATTTCATTACAATTCACGTACCTTTAACTCCTGAAACCAAACATTTAATTTCATATGATGAATTTGAAATAATGAAAGATGAAGCATTCATCACAAATTGTGCCCGTGGTGGAATCATTGATGAAGAAGCATTATATGATGCTTTGAAAAACGGAAAAATTGGTGGAGCAGCTTTGGATGTGTATGAAGAAGAACCACCAGCTGAAGATTCAAAATTATTCGAACTTGACAACATCGTATTGACCCCACACATTGCAGCATCAACCAAAGAAGCACAAAGAGATGCAGCAATCATTGTAGCAGACGAAATCATCGAATTAGCAAAAGGCGGAACACCAAACAATGTTTTAAACATGCCAAGAATTGATAACAGAACCTATCAGGAATTAGCTCCATACTTTGAAATTGCAGAAAAATTAGGTAGTTTCATATCTCAAGCTGTGAACGGTAAAATCAGAGACTTGGAAATTGTTTACAGCGGTGAACTTGCAAAAATAGATAACTTGGAAATTTTAACAAGAACTGTTATCCAGGGTGTAGTAAATCCATTCTTAAGCTCACCAGTAAATGCTGTAAATGCAGCTCTTGTAGCTAAAGATCGTGGAATTAACATAACTGAAGGCAGGAAAACTAACGCTAAAGGTTATGATTCATTAATCAGAGTTAAAGCAAAAACCGATAAAGACGAATTCTCTGCAGAAGGAACAACATTACACGAAGCAAGAATTTTAAAAGTAAATGATTACTGGGTAGATGTTATTCCTGAAGGACACATGTTTATAGCAAAATATGAAGATGTTCCTGGCAGTATTGGTGCAATTGGCACTAAACTCGGAGAATATGGTGTTAACATCGGAATTATGCAAGTTGGAAGAGACGAAAAAGGCGGAAGAGCAATTATGGTCTTAACTTTAGATAAAGAAATTCCAACTGATGTAATCAAAGAAATCCAAGAGTTAAACAATGTTTATGAAGCTATTGGATTAGAATTATAAAAAACAATTTCACCATATTGTTTTTTATTTTTTTATTTTTTTAACCGGACACTAAAAACTATTTTTTATAAAACTTTTTGATATTACCCCTTTCATCGAATTCTATTTTTAAAGAATCCTCTTTAGAGATGATTATTGGTTCTAAAGAATTGTTTGAAATGATTTTAATATTATTTGGCCTTAAGCTTTTTTCATATTCCTCATAAGCGGTGTTAGGTTCATCATCAAAATTAGCATCCTCATCAAAAAAGCCAGGCTTAATCACTTCACCTTCTTTTAAAACATCACTTTCATCAAAGAAATCACTGATGTCTTCATCAAACATATCGCTGTAATCACCTACAGTGTATTTGCAAGGATTACCATATTTATCATATGCTTTGAATGTTTCATAGCTATATGGAAGACACACAATCATGTGAAAAATACCATGTTTTGAAAAGGTCTTTAAGTCAGCGCCTGAAGGCTGGGCGCTTGGCCCAGGATGGGAGTGGACTGAACCCCAATACTTTAAAGTTGGAGGAAGCAATTCAGTGTGAACAACAGCACCAGCAGATCCGGTTTCACCAGGAATAAAAATCAAAGCAAGCAAATAAAGTTTTTTATCAATAATTTCACCATCAAAAAATGCTAAAAACTCATTTGGATATGACTGTTTAGAATAATAGATTACCGCATCAAGAACTTCCCTGTCTATGCAAATCTCATCAAATTCCATATCATCATTACTGCTAAATATCCTTGATAAAAAACTCATAATATAACCTCAAAACAGTTCATTGAAAAATTCTTTTGAAAAAATTGGAAGATTGCAGTCAACATGAATGAAACTGCGATAGGAA
>JAFUBV010000150.1 GCA_017460025.1 Methanobrevibacter sp.
ACTTTGCCTGGAATATTTGCGAAAAATAACATTATGAGAATCAAAGTAAAAAACTTGATTGCAAAAATCCAGGACATTGCTATTTGATAGCCAAAAATTGTTCCCAGTCCTGTTGTTATTGGCAAACCCACAATACTTCCGACAGAAATTCCAAGAAGAATCTTAGTGATATAATCCTGCTTTTGGCCCTCAGGGGCAATCTCTTCACAAACCGTCAACGCGATAGATATGAATGCTGGATAGAAAACTGCAGACAGTATTCTGAAAAATGAAGCGATGAATATATTATCTGTGAAAATGATTATGAAATTGGAAACCGCAAAAACGGCCAAAATTGAAATGAATGTTTTCTTTCTTTCAAACCTGGAAAATAACATTGGAGTAAACAGTCCGCAAACTGCAATAGTAAATGTGAATGAACTCACATATAAACCTGATATTGCTATTGATGTATTGAAATATTGTGAAATCTGTGAAATAATGCCAATGATGCTTAATGGAGTGTTAATTCCCAAAGATGAAAGCATCAGTATATAAAGAAGTAGTTTAGAATCTGTTTGCATATTAAAAACCATTATTACTTATGTAAGAGAATGGTTAAAAAACTTTGGAAAAAAATAGTGAAAAAAAGTAAAAAAAAGAAATAGAGATTAAAAATCTCTAAATCTATTTTCCTATGTCTTCAAGAGCAGCACTGATTTGTGCCATAATTTGATCTGTTTTGAAGTGTTGTTGATCCATAGCACCGGATGGACATGCACCTACACAGGTACCGCATCCTTTACATAATGCAGTGTTAATTTCAGCGTGGTTGGAACCTGAGTCACCAACAATTGAAATAGCACCGAATGGACATAATTCAACACAAACTTCACAAGCACCACAAATACCTTCATCAGTACGTGCGACGATAGGTTCGATTTCTACTTGACCTTTAGCCATTGGGATAGCTGCTCTGGATGCTGCAGCGGAACCTTGTGCTACAGAGTCAGGAATATCTTTAGGACCTTGAGCTACACCAGCAATGTAAACACCGTCAGTTAAGGTGTCAACAGGTCTGAGTTTAGGGTGAGCTTCCATGTAGAATCCGTCTGCGGATTTGGAAACACCTAAGATTTGTCTGAGGTCATCTGAACCAGCAGAGTGTTCAAGTCCAACACTTAATACAACCATGTCGTAAGTGTATTCAGTTACTTTACCGAGTAAAGTATCTTCTGCTCTGATAGTTAAGGTTAAGTCTTCATTTTCGAAGATTTGTGCAGGTCTACCTCTAACGAATTCAATTCCGTATTTTTCTTGGGAAGTTTTGTAGAACTCTTCGTATCCTTTACCGAATGAACGGATATCCATGTAGTAACAGGTTACTTCAGTGTCAGGTTCGTGGTCAATACATAATTGAGCGTTTTTCATAGAGTACATACAACATACTCTGGAACAGTAAGGTTTACCGATTTGCTCATCTCTTGAACCGACACAGTGGATGAATGCGATACGTTTAGGTTCAATACCGTCGGAAGGTTTGATAACGTGTCCACCGGTAGGACCGGATGCGTTAATCATTCTTTCAATTTCCATTGCGGTAATTACGTTAGTGTAACGGCCGTATCCGTATTGGTAAATTCCGGATGGGTCGAATGGGTCGTAACCGATAGCAGCAATAATAGTACCAACTTCTAAGTCAATAGTAGTAGGTTTTTGATTGTGATCAATTGCGTCTGGACCACATGCTTGTACACATAAGTTACATTCGATACAGTAGTCTTTATCAATAGTTGCACATAATGGTACAGCTTGAGGGAATGGAATGTAAGCAGCTTTTACCATACCTACACCTTCGTCGTAGTAGTTAGGTATTTCGATAGGACAAGCTTCTTGACAAGCTCCACAACCAGTACATAAATCTTCATCTACGTATCTAGCTTTTTTCTCTACAGTAACTTTGAAGTTTCCGATGTATCCGTCAACTTCAGTAACTTCTGCGTAAGAAATTAATTCAATGTTTTCATGTTTGGAACAGTCTACCATTTTAGGTGCTAAAATACACATTGAACAGTCGAGAGTTGGGAAAGTTTTATCTAATTGTCCCATTCTTCCACCAATGGTTGGGTTTCTTTCTACCATGTAGGTTTTGAATCCCATGTCACCTAAATCTAAAGCGGTTTGAATACCACATACTCCACCACCGATAACTAATGCTTTGTTATCCACAGCTACTTTGGTAGCTTCTAATGGTTCGAGTAATCTTGCTTTTGCAACAGCCATACGAGTTAAGTCTTTAGCTTTTTTAGTTGCTTCTTCAGGTTGGTTCATGTGTACCCTGGAGTCTTGTTCTCTTAAGTTAGCACATTCAAATAAAAATTTGTTTAATCCTGCTTCTTCTACACATCTACGGAAAGTAGGTTCGTGAAGACGAGGGGAACAAGCTGCTACAACAACTCTGTTTAAGTTTTTCTCTTTAATGTCTTCTTGGATCATAGCTTGTCCAGGGTCAGAACACATGTATTTGTAATCAGTTGCGTGAACTACGCCAGGTAAAGTCTTAGCGTATTCAGCTACATCAGGACAGTCTACTACTCCACCGACGTTAACACCACAGTGACAGACGTAAACACCTATCCTTAATTCTTCATTATTATCTCTTATTTCTTCTGCCATAATTTTCACCTTGTACAAGTGTGCGAAATTATCTAACATAGAGTTAGATATTAAATATGTAGTATGAACACATTAATAAAGGTTTCTGATAAAATATTGGAGTAAAGTATATATATGATGAAATAAAATATTGCTAAAAATGGCATTAATTAAAAAATAAAGGATGTACAAGCATTATTTAATATAATATAAATTCTAATCAATAATTTTTAGGAATACGAAAATTTAAATAATTTAAATTTTGAAAAATTTGGGCTATAATAACATGATTATTAAAGGCAAAGTAATGAGTGAAATTACAGTGTCAATCAAAATGCAATCCGATGTCAATTCATAGTCTAATTTATAAGTAATTGCAAGTATTAGTGATAACATTCCTGACGGCATCGCCGCCTCGATGATTGAAACATTGAACTGCAGGTCAACAAAGCCTAACCATGAAACAATGAAAAATGCAATTAATGGGAAGAATGCAAGCTTCATAATAGAAGTGAAAATAATCATTGATTTAGAACGTTTAATACCACTTAAATCAATGGAAATACCTAAAGACAACATGATTAAAGGAATAGTACCATTACCCAAATAATCTATCGTATTTTCAAGGACGGGCCCAATAGGAATATTGGCCAGATTTAAAAGAATTCCTAAAATAATAGCCCATAAAGGCGGGAAAAGTGCTATTTTTTTAACTGCAGTTTTTGGAGATCCTCCAAATTTTAAAACCAAAACAAATGATAAAATCAAAAAGATAACGCTTGTAGCAATATCACAGAATATAGCTCTTAAAAATCCTTCATTGCCATAAATGCCAATATTAACAGGATAGCCCATAAATGCAGTGTTAGCAATCATGATTGCAACCAGTACACTCCACAAAGTCTTATCCGGAAGATTCATTTTCTTCAAAATAATATAAGATACAATTCCCGTAATAAATGATGAAGCCAGAATAACAAAAGGAAGAGTGCCTAAAGATGACATTAAAGATAAATCTGCAGTATATAAAGCAGAAAAAATCATACAGGGCAATAAAATATTAATAACAATATTATTTAAAGAATCAACGTCTTTAACGCTTAAAAAATCGATTCGCTTAAGAAAATAACCTAAAGCAATCATCAATATAATTGACAAAATAGTTATTTCTATAGCATTCATTATAATAAGTAGTATATTAAACTATATAAAATTTAAGAAAAAGAAATTAGAGAAGGTATTTAGTCTACAATACCTTCATTAGTAATTTTAAATACACATTCACCTTCAGGTAAATGAGGG
Organism: Methanobrevibacter sp.; assembly: GCA_017460025.1. Taxonomy (GTDB): domain Archaea; phylum Methanobacteriota; class Methanobacteria; order Methanobacteriales; family Methanobacteriaceae; genus Methanocatella. The sequence goes on from JAFUBV010000150.1 coordinate 3,937, forward strand.
CTGTCAACTAAACGGGCAATTCTTTTACCTGCAAGTCCTTTTTTAAGCCAAATTCTGTAAGTGGAAGCGTGTCCTAAAACGTGACCACCGATAGCTTTTGTAGGACTTCCAAAGAATGAATCCGGTTTAGCTTGAACTTGGTTTGTAATAAATACTGCAACATTGTAAGTATTAGCAATTTGTTGAAGGGAATGTAAATGTTGGTTTAATTTTTGTTGTCTTACAGCTAAAGACTCTCTTCCAACGTATTCTGCTCTGAAATGAGCCATTAATGAATCAACAATAACTAATTTTACATTGTTTCCAGATTGGATTAATTCATTGATCTTATCAACCATCAATATTTGATGAGCAGAATTGAATGCACGAGCAACATGAATTCTTTGTAAAACATCTTCAACATCTAATTCAAAACCGTTTGCAATTTGTTTAATCCTTTCTGGACGGAAAGTATTTTCAGTATCTACAAAAACACATTCACCATCAAGACCACCAAATTCTTCAGGCAATTGAACTGTTACAGCCAATTCATGAGAAATTTGACTTTTACCAGATCCAAATTCACCAAATACTTCAGTGATAGCTTGGGTTTCAATACCTCCAGCAATCAATTCATTGAATCCTTTACTTCCAACAGAAATATGACCAACGTCTTTTCTTCTTTCATCAACTTCCAATGCAGTTTCAAATCCAATGTCTTCAGCTTTACGTGCAGCTTCAATAACTTTTTCAGCGACACCTTCACCAATTTCTGCTTTAACTGATAATTCTTTAGGAGTAGCAGTAGCTAATCTCATCATATCTGCAAAACCTGCATCCCTTAATTTTTCTGCTGTTTTTTCACCAACATTAGGTAAATCTTCTAATTCCACCAGAATAATCCATCCTTAATTTAATTAATAGTATTTTTGTAAAATTTTTCTTGGGTTAAGTCTTCTAGCCTCATTATATTCATCACAACGAACATGTGCAATAACTTCAACAGTTAATCCTTCTAAATCTTCAATTCTTCCATCCAATGCTCCAGGTTCTTCGTTGACAATGTTGACAATCTCATCCTTAGGCATTTCGAGGAGTTCTTCAACAAGATTATCGAAGAATGTGATACCTATTTCACCTGTGTCGTCAACCAATGTGGATGGAATCATGATTGTAGTTCTTGGTTCATCAAATTCTTCACCACAAAACTCACAAGTGGTTTCTCCATCAATTTCAATATCTCCAATATTATTTCCACAATTTGGACATTTTCTGATAAGTAAACGTTCTGAAACAACATCCTGAAGAGTTCCTGTAATACGAACATTCACATCTTCATCTTCAATAGCTTCAATATCTTTTTGGACATAGATTGATTCTTTAAGGTCTTCAAGAGAAGGTAAATTTAATAATTCCTCATCACTAGGTTTTACAATGGCAGTGTTTCTTCCTACATTCAAAGTTAACTGATCATTGTAATAGTCTACACGAGGATTTTGAATCTTAATAGCTTCGCCTTCATCAAATTCTCTTTTAGCATCATCACCCCATAAAGAAACTCTTATAGCTAAAGAATTATCTGCGATTTCGATATTTCTTAATAAATACTTACTGCCATCATCTCTTTCCAATTCACGGACATCAAATACTTCAAATACCCTACCGACAACGTAAATATTATCATCATATTCATCCAAGTCTGAAATCTCACGGTATTCATAAATCATTTTTTCTAATGATTCGAAAGACGGTAGGAATTTAGCTTCATCTTCTGATAATTTAATTACACGGGAAGAAGATCCAATATTTAAATTGATTGAGTCCATTGTAAATCTGACTCTAGCATTTTCAAATAAGTAAGCATCTCCAACACCCATTGGTATTTCAGTTTTATCATCCCATAAGGATAATTCGATTACCTGAGTTCCATCGGAAATTGATGCTGAACGCACATGACCTTCACTGCCGTCAGATGGTCTTTCAAATGACCTCACATCTCCGATAGACATTACTCTTCCCATAACGTCAACATCAACATTATCATCATCAATTAAAAATACTTGCTCTATGGACATAGGCTGTAATGATTCCTTGATTGAATCGAATAATGATAGCTGTTCATCAGACAAGTTTTTAGGATTAACAGTTATTTGGGTTGAGAAATTAGTGTTAATTGAATGTCCTTCACTGGCGTATTCATCATAAACTACATTTCCGCCGATTAATTTAACAATATCACCTTTGTTAATATTTAAATCAGCAGTGTCTCCCCATAAAGTTACCCTAATAGAGTTAGTATCATCAGTGATAGTGAAATTTCTTAATTGACCTTCACTATTGTCAGATTTCCTTTTGAATTTTCTAATGTCTTGGATTTTAGTTACAACACCTATGATTGCAATGTCTGAATCACCATCATCCAAATCACCGATTTTTGAAAATTCATGGATAAAATCAGGAACATCAAAGTCACCTTTTATTATTCTTCCATCCCAGTGACTTAATGATTTTTCATCGTTTCTTTCTCTAACTTGAGCTTGGAGGATTTTTACAGTGTCTCCATCATTTAAATCAAGACTTTCAATTAAATCAACGTTATTATTCCATAAAGTATAAGAAATTGTACCGGATTCATCTTGAAGCTCTAAAGATCCAACTTTACCGTCCTTTCCATTTTTATTATATGACCTGATTGGCGGGATTCTGGTAATTCTTGCAATAACATTGACTGTAGTGTCTGCTTCAACATCTTTAATAGGGGTAATTTCCTCAACATATTCCGGATAATCTGCAGGATTAGCATCAGTAACCTTTTCAAAAACAGATCTTGGTCTCATTGTAGCTTCAAGTCCGGAATAACCATCCTTAATATCAACTCCACCTACATGGACAATATCTCCTTCATTGATATTTTTAAGATGTTTAATATTTTCAGTCCATAATACAACACGTATGCTGCCTGTTTTATCTGCTACTTCAACATTACAAACTCTTCCTGAGTTTCCTTTACGTGTTTTAAAAGATTTAGGATTGCTTATAATCTTTACAATACCAGTAAATGATTTTTCTTTATCGCCGTCTTCAAGTAAACCAATGTCATCTGATGAATACTCTTCTCTTTCGGTTAAAATTTCATTTTCATTATCTACGTATTCACCAATAATTTGATCTGCAAAAGTTTCTTCATTCATAAAAGACACATCGGAATTTTCTTTTTTCAGCGCATTCATTTTTGCTAAAAATTCTTCCTGGGAAAGAAAATCTTTTACTTGTTCATATTTTTCCAAAAGTTCGTCTGTCATTATGACTTCTTCAAAAGATGAGTCATCTTCACTTTCGTCAACAGAATTTTTAGATGATGAAATATCTTGAACACCAATATGATTGTTTACAACATCCGCTGCAATGTCAGCATCATTGATAAAAGGTAAATCATCATAATTTGGACGTATTTTTTCCATTTCTGCTAAAAATTCTTCTTCAGAGAGTATATCTTTGACTTTATTGTATTGTTCTAAAATTTCTTTTTCCATACCAAACCCCTCATTAGAAAGTTAATTATTATTATGTAATTTCTTATAATATAAGTGATGTGGGAGAGCATTTGAACAGTATTCGCTCTTTAAAAAATCTATTAAAATAGTTTAAATTTCATATAAATATTTAAAAATGATGAAATTATTAATATGCATTAGGATTTTTCTTAACAACAGTTTTTATCATTATTCCCAAATCCAAACCCATATGCCAATTTTCTACGTATTCTATATCATATTCTATACGTTTTTTGATAGATGTATCGCCCCTGCAACCATGAATCTGAGCCCAACCGGTAATGCCCGGTCTAACTTGATGCTTGACCATATACTTAGGAATCTCCTTTCTAAACTCATCAACAAAATACGGTCTTTCAGGTCTTGGACCGACAACGCTCATGTCACCTTTCAATACATTGAAAAACTGAGGCAGCTCATCAATACTGGTCTTTCTGATAATCTCACCGACTTTAGTTTTTCTAGGATCATCCTTGGTGGTCCACTCTGATTTTTCATCGTTTGGACTTTGAACCCTCATACTGCGGAATTTGTACATTTCAAAAGGCTTTCCATTATGACCTATTCTTTCCTGCTTAAAGATAACAGGTCCTTTGGAAGTCAGTTTTATTGCAATAGCTGTGATAATCATTATCGGTGAAGTGATGATAATGGCTATTATTGCAATGATATAATCAGAAATATATTTTAAAGCTTTATTCAAAGAGTCATCCAAAGGCACATAACGTATATTGATAATCGGAATATCTTCAATCATGTCAACTGATGGCTGAGCGGGGAAATACCTTATATAATCAGGAATGATTTCCGCTTTAATACCGACACGTTCACAACTTTCCACAAGTTCATCAATCTTATAATAATATTTTAATGGGATTGCAAGAACCACACGGTCATAGTCATTATTTTCTAAAACATTATCCAAGTCTGAAAATGAGCCTATAATCTTACTTCCCTCAATTTCCATGCCAACACGATTGCTTCTACCTAAAAATCCACTAACATCAAAACCCAAATAAGGATTATTTCTAATTTTACGTGCAAAAGTGAATGCCAAATCATTATCTCCAACAATCAGGATATGCTTGATGTTTCTATTATCGCTGCGAATTTTCTTAAGAAAGCTTCTGATTACAAACCTTTCGATAATAGCAAATATTGTTCCAACTATTCCTAAAAGAAATAGCATGATTCTTGAAAAATCAGGCTGGTTTAAGATAAATAAAATAGCCACTAACACGACAAAAGCTACAATGTTCACCTTGATAATTTGGGTAGCTTCTGAAAATATCGTTTTATAGGTTCTGCGAGGCTTATATAATCCAAAAGAAAAGTACAATATTAAATAAACTGGAATTACTGCAAATATTAAAAATAATAAATAATTCTGAACTGGAAGATGGCCCCCAATAGGTCCGAACATTGTAGTTTTAAAACGTAACAACCAGGAAACGGCCAATGATAAAGATATAACTAAAACATCAACCAAAACCATGATGAAATTGAACCATCTTTGATTTTCTTTTATCATACATCAAACCCCAAATTAGTTTAATATATGATATGAATTTCATATAATATTTAACTTTTCTTTTTGAAAATATTTAAAAAAAGCTTTAAAATGCATAAAACAAATATTCCAAAATAAACAACAAGATTTACTAGAATATTAGACTCTTGAGCATGATGTTTTTTATAATAAATATACATGGCACGATAAAATTCATAAATAAGTTTAGGTCTTTGTTTTTTACTGCTGGCCCCTTTAAAATGAGTTATTTTATCCTTTCCATAGTAAATGATTTTCCAACCGGCCTTTTTTATCCTATAACAGAAATCTATATCTTCGCCGTACATGAAAAATGTCTCATCCAACAGCCCTATTTCATCAAGGACCTCTTTTCTTGTGAAAATAAAAGCTCCGGTCAAACAATCAATTTCATAAACGCCATCATCGTCGAGATCATCAAGATTATAGTTATCATCAGCACTATTTGTTGGAATATGGAACAGCCTGAAAAAGGAGTTTTTGACATTCGGAAAACTTCTCCTACATGCCTTGTCAAGAGTATTGTCCTTTAAAAGTACCTGACAGCCGCATGCACCTACATCAGAATTGCTTTGCATGAATTCATAAATGTCCTGCAATGTGTTTTCCCAAACAATAGTATCAGAATTCAATAGCAGAACATATTTTGAATCAACATTTCTTAATGCCAAATTGTTTCCTGCCGCAAAACCATTGTTTGAAGGGCTTGAAATGAATCTTACATTATCTTTAAAATATTCTTTCAACATTGAAAGACTCTCATCAGGTGATGCATTATCCACAACAATTATCTCAATATCAAATGGATAGGAATACTCCAAAATAGAATTAACAGTATTTTTAGTTAATTCAAACGTTCCATAATTTACAATAACTATCGACAAGTCCATGATAATTCACTTTCTTAAAAAATTTAATGTGTTTACTATTAATTTATATTCAAGTCTAAAATAGTTTTTCAGGTTAGACTTTTTGAAGTTGACCTTTTGAAGTTGTGATCTTGAGGATAAACCCTCTTTAATACCGCTTAAATAAACTGATCCGAATCCCTTTTTTAAAAAGAATATATATTTAATAGCAAATCCGAAGAATAAAAAAATGAAATTAAGTATTTTCAGTGGAATCGGCAAATTCTTATATACTGTCCAAACATTGTTTCTGGCAGCAATTTTAACCTTGAAGTCATTGTGTCTGCTACCGCTTGTTGCACTTCCGATATGATATACGATAGCTTCGGGGCATAATAGATTTTTATAACCGTTAATTTGGGATCTGACAGCCAAATCAACATCTTCCATATATGCAAAGTATTTTTCATCAAAAAGACCCAATTCATTTAATACTGATTTTTTATACAAAGCTGCCCCAGCACAGCTTGAAAATATTTCAAAAACTTCCGAATACTTATTTGAATTTTGATTTTCGCCCGTTTTTTTAGTCCATGCAAGCAGATTATACTGGTCACCAGCATCATCGATAAGTGATTTGTTATCCGCTTTCAGCATTTTTGCCTGAACAGAAAAAACATCTTCATCATTAATTAAATCAAGCATTGCCTTAATGGAACCCTCTTTAATTTCAGTGTCATTATTTAAAGAGAAAATATATTCATGTCTGGCTTTTAAAATTCCCTGATTAACTGCCTTTGCAAATCCTAAATTTTCACTGTTTTTTATGATAACTACTGGAAAATTAAATGAATTATTTTGAATATAATCCAAACTTGAATCATCGGATCCATTATCTACAATAATCACTTCACCAATGCATTCACTGTCACGATTCAGTGAATCAAAATACTTTTTAAGAAATTTAACTCCATTATAATTTGGCGTTACTACCGAAACTTTCATATTATCTAAATTGAATTTTTAAATTTTTTCCACAATATATAATATAGTTTTGGATTTAATAAAAATAACTTAATTTTCAATTCAAATTTTTTATCTCCTTTAAAATTAGATAACTTATTGAATAAATCCAATTCCTTCATTTTTTCAATTACTTCACCATAATCATAATCATTATAAAAAAAGTAGTTCATATTGCCGAAAATAGCTCTAGGAATTCTTGAAGTGTAGATTAATCTGACTAAATCAGGATGAGACAGTTCCCTGAAATATTGGGCCAAATCTTCCAATACAGGAATGAAATCAAAACGTTTTAGTTTTGAAGTGTTGATTAAGGATTCCTGATGCTGTATATAATAATATGTAATTTCATTGCTTATTTTAATGGAATTGCCTAAAATCAGTGCCCTTAATGCAAAGTCAGAATCTTCACCATAACTTACATCTTCACGGAATTTTAAACCGTGTTTTTTAATAATATCCGTTCTATATGACAATTGTACAAAATTAAAAGGCACTTTCATGTCAAGTTCCAGCTTTATAAAATCCTTAGCTTTAATTTCGTCAACATCATAAATATGCGGACTGGATAACTTTTCATTATCTTTTTTAATCATTTGAATTAAGCTGAAGTCATAATCAGGATTATATAACTGTGACAAATGATTCGTTAATAAATAATCATCCCCATCAACAAATACTATATACTCCCCGCTTGCTTCACTGATTCCCCTATTTCTGGCTGCACTTACGCCGGAGTTTTCTTGATGAATGATTTTGTGGGCTATAGATGAATCTATGAATTTCTCTTCGATTATTTTTAATGTATCGTCTGTTGAGCCGTCATCTATTACAATAATCTCATAATCATTGAAATTTTGATTGAAAATTGAGTCTAAAGTGGAGGAAATATAGTCCTGTTCATTGAAAACCGGAACAATAACACTCATTTTAACATCACTCATTTTTTCCACCCCCATTAACTACAAAATCAACGACTCTTTCAGACGCATTCCCATCAATGAAATCAAATTGGGTTTTTAAAAAAGAATTCAAGTTAGAAACATCAATACCTTCCTGAATAACATTGATTAACTCATCACAATTATAAACAATTGGGCCTGGAAGGTCTTTTTTATAATCCAAGTAAAATCCACGCTCATTATTTAAATAATTTTCCAGATCATATGCAAAAAATATTACAGGTTTATCTAAAATTGCAAACTCTATCATGATAGATGAATAATCCGTTATTAAAATATCTGCCAGCAACAGTAATTCCTGCTCATTTTTATAATCGCTGCAATCAACATAGTCTCCATCAACAGAAATATCTTCAGAGTAAAACTTTTTAATTTTTGGATGGAGCCTTAAAACCAAAACGTACTCATCACAAAGTTGCTGATTGAATTTATTCAAATCCAAATAATTGAAAACATTATTATACTGTTTATTTTCACGGAATGTAGGGGCGTATAAAATGATCTTTTTATCAGAATCTATGTTGAATCTTTTATTAAATTTCTCTCTCAGCTGACTGATATCATGATTTTTAAAATAATAATCTGCTCTGGGAAGACCTAAAGGTTTAATTTTTGACTTATCAATCTGAAATGCCTCGCTATAATAATCTTCAATATGTGTTGAAGTGACAATTAAAAAATCAGTGCTGTCGGAAATCAGTTTAAGCATTTCCCTGTTTTCAACGCTTCCACCAAATTTTTTAAAAGCTCCCGGAGCATGCCATAGCTGTATAACTGAAGTTTCATCTTTAAAATTCATGAATGCAATTGGGAAAAAGTTGTCATTTAAAAAGACATATTTGGAAGTGGCTAATTTCTTTAGTGAAGAAAATGAAATTTTATCTTTATAATAAAAATTAAAATCGTATCCTCCCATTTTTTCAAATTCATTTTTTATATATTCCAAATTGCCGCTGAATGATTCATTGGAATCAATAATAAATGAAACTAAATTATCTTGAACAGGAAACTTAGCAAAAATATTAAAAATGTTTCCAAATATTTTATGTTTAAAATACATCAAAACTACCTCTCGACACTAAAAAATATCCGTTATTTTGTTCAGTATTCCACGATATCTCTTAATGGAACTGATAATCTTAAGAATTTCATTATAATTATCCTCCAGAATAGGATTTGTTAAATTTGAGTATATTCTTTCATCAAATCCTGGAATGATTTCAACATTTTTCTTTAAAAGAGGATTTATAAATTTAATTAACTCCAATTTTTCATCATTACTAATATCACTGAGAACCAGACTTGTTATCCAATAGACAAAGTGCATATTGAAAATTAAAGCAAAAAATTCCTCCAAATTAGACTCCGTTAAATACTTATCCAATTCATAGTAACCTTCAACCATTTTTCCGAGATATTTTTTATTTCTGATATGGATTGTTGACTTATCGCCCTCAACATTACGGATATTATAATTATAACTGAAAAAGTCATCCAAATAATAAGTTCGCTTTGATTTAAAAAGAGAGACTATGAAAAAGTATAAATCCTCAGCCAGCATGCCCTGTAAAAAATGGATATCATTATCGATTAAAAAATCTTTTCTAAACATTTTACACCAAATTGCAGGATCAATGGAAAACAATCTGGTATCCTGTTTAAAATCATTGACTAAAACATGTTCGCCGCCAAATACCGTTTCAACTTCAAGTCTTTCAGAAGGAAAAATCCTATAATAGTTTGTAATGAGCATGTCAACTTTTTTCTCATTGGCCGCATCATACATTACTTCAAATGCTTCGGGAACATATGTATCATCATGATCTGAAAAGACAATATATTCTGCATTTGATAAATCTAAACCAATATTACGTCCTTTTCCAGGAAATCCATTATTTTCATCCAAAAATATTGATTTGACATTGGAAAAATTCTTGTCAAATAATTCGAGCAAATATAAAGTATACTCATCATCAGAATTATCATCAACAAAAATTACTTGAATATTTTCAAAACCTATGCTTTGATACATCATTGAATCAAAAAATGCATTTAAAAATAAACCTGAATTATATGTTGGAACAACAACACTCACTTTATATTTATCCATATTATCTAACCAATCTGTTTCTTATCCTAGAGAATAAACTTCTGTCATTCATATTTTTCTGCGTTTTTGATAATTTATTTGATTCTAAAACCGCACTGTCATACTCTTGATTTAATATTAATTTAACCAAATTGTTATACCTTTTTTTAAAGTAAGGATCTTCACTATAATATTTATTAAATATATCTCTTGATTTTATAAATAATTCTTTCTTGTCGCTGTCATCAAGTTGGGATAAAACAATAGTATATAACCATGATGTGAGATGGCTTTTAAAAATCAGCTCCCCGTATGATGTTTGATTTATATCAGTTAACATCTCATCAATTTTATAATAGCCGTTTAAAATAGCTTCAATATACTTACGATTTCTTACATGGATTGTTGACTTATTATGCTTAGAATCCCTTATTTTATAATTGTATGAATAAAAATCATTTAGATAAATAATTCCGTCAGCCTTTAAACATGCATATGTCGCAACATAAACATCTTCAGCCAGCATCCCCTCTAAAAAACGGATGTTGTTTTTAATCAGGAAATCTTTTCTAAATAATCTCGTCCATATTGCTGCCGGAACTCTTAAAAGATTTAAATCATCTTGAAAACTGGAAACCTCAATTTCGCCAGAATCACCATAAATTGATTTGAATGGAATGGTTCTATCTGTGTAAACCTGATTAAAATTGGAAATTAACATGTCATTTTTAGCTATTTTGTTAAGCATGACTTCAAAAGCATCCTGAGTATATGTATCATCATGGTCTGCAAAAATAACATAATCAGCATTGGCGTTGTTTAAACCCACATTTCTTCCTGTTCCTGGAAATCCGGAATTATTATCCATAAATATGGACATTACATTTTTATAAGAGTCATCGAATTCCCTTAACAGATTTAATGTATACTCATCTGTTGAATTATCGTCAACGAAAATAACCTCTATATTATCAAAGCCCATGCTTTGAGATTTGATTGAATCTAAAAATTCATTCAGATAATTTCCAGTGTTATAAGTGGATATGATAACAGATATTTTATAATCAGACATGTTAATCAGTTAAACTATTATATAATTCGATGTAATTATCGCACATTTCATTAATATCTTTAAATTTAATCTTTGAAATATTTGATACCTTATTTTGATAATCATTTTGATTGATATTGATAATAAAATTATATATCTCTTCAGGATTTGTATAATCAACCAACCATCCGGCATCGGTTTTGGAAATTCTATCCTTTAAAGCCCCAAGATTGCTTGCTATAACCGGAATACCTGCCATCCATGATTCTGTCAGAGTATATGAATAAGTTTCAGGACATGTAGATAAAATTAAGGAAAAAGATGGCTGAATTTCACATACAATATTATTAAAATCTCTTCTTTCATATCTTCCATGGCCAACACCATATTTATTCAGATTAGGTATTGTAGTTCCCATGAAATGCAATTCAAGCAAATTATTTTTATCCAATTGCTTGATTTGTTTTATTAATAATGATCCCTTATGGGGAGATATGTGACCAGGAACTAAAATTTTACAAGGTTTAAAAGATAATTTAGCTTGCAAGGATGATTTATCAACATTAACTCCATGTTCAATCAATTCAAA
>JAFUBV010000014.1 GCA_017460025.1 Methanobrevibacter sp.
ATATTTTAGCATTTTTCAACACAAAAAGAAAAAATAATATAAAAGATAATAAAAAAATTCAATATAAATGGAAAACAATTAGGAGGACTATTTATTTACAAAAAATTGTTAATATTACTATTAACGCTATGCTTTATTTTTTCAATTTCAACAGTTTTTGCAAGTGACATCAATACTGCGGCAATAAACCATGAGGATGCTGATTTTCAAAACGATTTCTCGGTTGAGAAAATGAGCGTTTCTAAAAAGTCAGGTTTCTGGGATTTTTTCAATTTTGAAAATGACAAATACGGATACTGGATCTGGGCAGAGGATATGAATGATGTCGATTTTGATAAATTATCAGAAAATGGCGTTAAATATATATTTTTAAACTCTTTTGCTTTCACTGAATATGGACAAAGAGATGTTTTGGATTGGATAAAACAAGCCAATGAGCATGGAATCGAAGTTCATGTCTGGATGCAGATATTCAATACTGGCAGCTGGATTTCCCCTCTTAAAAACGGAACTCCTGATACACAGTACTTCAATTACAAAATAGAAGAGGCTAAATACTATGCAAGCCTTGATGAGGTGAGCGGCATACAGATAGACTACATCAGATTTGAAGGAAATGCCTATGAATATGAAAACGGAACAAAAGCCATTAACCAATTTGTTGAAAACTTTTCAAAATCCGTAAGGGAAGTAAATCCTGATTTGACACTGACCGCTACAGTAATGCCTGAAGCTGACAAGGACGAGTATTATTACGGCCAGGACATTCCAACAATAAGCAAATATGTGGATGCAATAGTTCCTATGATTTACAAAGGAAACTATAACCAAAACAGCACATGGATTGAAAATACAACCGAATGGTTTGTAAACAATTCCGGCGATGCTGAAGTCTGGTGCGGCCTTCAGACATATGAATCAGACACCAACATTACAGATCTGCCTGCAAATGAACTTGTAAAAGATGCTGACAAATGTTTTAAAGGCGGATGCGATAAGGTAATATTTTTCAGATGGGGAATGAACGAAGAACTTGACAACAGAAAATTGAATTAACATGATAATCGAAACCCTTCAAAAGGAACTCAACATCAGCTCATGGCAAGTTAAAAGAGTTATTAAGCTGATTGATGACGGCAATACAATACCATTCATTGCCAGATACAGAAAGGACATGACAGGTTCATTGAATGATGAAGTCCTTAGAAAATTTGATGAAAGGCTTAAATACCTGAGAAATCTTGAAGAGAAAAAATCCAAAATCATCGAAAGGATTGATAATCTGGACAAATTAACAGATGATTTGAAAAAAAGCATTCTTAATGCAGAAACTCTGGTTGAACTTGAAGACATATACAGGCCGTATAAAGCTAAGAAAAACACAAGAGCTGCAATAGCAAAACAAAAAGGTTTAAAACCGCTGGCAGACATTATCCTAAAGCAGGATGTTGAAAGGCCTGTTGAAGATATTGCACGGGAATATATAAACCCTGAAAAAGAGATTTTAACAGCAGAAGATGCTATTGAAGGTGCAAAAGACATTATTGCCGAGACAATATCTGACAATTCCGATTTCCGGAAAAAAATTAGGCAAAACACATTCCATACAGGGAAAATCGAAACCAAATATAAAGATAAAGATGTTTCATCAGAATATGAAATATATTACGATTACAGTGAAGATTTAAGAAAGATACCTCCGCATAGAATCCTTGCAATCAACAGGGCTGAAAAGGAAGGAGTCATAAGGGCCAAAGTTACAGTTGAAATAGATGACATCATAAGATACCTTTCAAGACATGTCCTGAAAAACAAATCCAAAATCCCTGAAAAGATTGAATACAATCGATTTACTACTCCAATCATAAAGGATTCCATTAAAGATTCCTATAAGAGATTGATTTCACCGGCCATTGAGCGTGAAATAAGAAATTTCTTAACCAAAAAAGCTGAGGAAAAATCCATTAAGGTTTTTGCTCAAAATTTAAATCAGCTGCTGATGGAATCCCCTCTGTCTGGAAAAACAATTCTCGGATGGGATCCTGCATTCAGAACCGGATGCAAGCTAGCAGTCATTGACAGGACAGGAAAAGTCCTGGATACGGCATTGATTTATCCTACAGAACCCCAAAATAAAATAAGTGAATCAAAAAAGATTGTACGTGGCCTGATTAAAAAATATGATATTGACGTTATTGCAATAGGCAACGGAACTGCTTCAAGGGAATCAGCTGAAATTGTAGCGGACATTATTAAAAACACTGATGCGGAATTCATTATTGTCAATGAAGCGGGAGCATCAGTTTATTCTGCAAGTCAGCTGGCGGATGAGGAATTTCCGGATTTCAGCGAAGGCGAAAGAAGTGCTGTAAGCATTGCAAGAAGGCTTCAGGACCCATTGGCAGAACTTGTCAAAATCGATGCAAAATCCATTGGCGTCGGGCAGTACCAGCATGACATGAACCAGAAGGAACTGGGTGAATCACTTAATGGTGTTGTTGAAAAGGTCGTTAATGAAGTTGGAGTTGATTTAAATACCGCCTCATACAGTCTTTTGAATTACGTGTCCGGACTTAACAAGACCACATCAAAAAACATCATTGAATATCGTGACAATAACGGAAGCTTCACCAACCGTGAAGAGCTTTTAAATGTCAAAAAACTGGGCAGGAAAACTTATGAGCAATGTGCAGGATTTGTCAAAATCAGTGATGCTAAAAATCCATTGGATAACACAACAATACACCCCGAATCATATGATGCAACAGAAAAGCTTTTAAGAAGTCTGGGATATGGACTTGATGATGTGGGAAAAGAAAACTTAAATCTTGACAAGTTGAATCTGGATGAAATTTCATCAAAGCTCAATATTGGAATTGAAACTCTAAAAGACATTATTAAAGAGCTTAAAAAGCCAGGACGTGACCCGCGTGAAGATATGCCAAAGCCGAAACTGAGAAAGAATGTGCTTTCAATAGAGGATTTGGAGGAAGGCATGATACTTGAGGGAACAGTAAGAAACATTGTAGATTTCGGTGCATTTGTAGATATCGGAGTCCATCAGGATGGACTGGTTCACAAATCCCAGCTGGCCAACAAATTCGTCAAGCATCCCCTGGACATTGTCAGTGTCGGGGAGATTGTAAACGTGAAAATCTTGGATGTCGATATACAAAGAAGAAGAATCCAACTATCGATGATAATTTAAATATGATGATTTAAAAAATATTGTATATGGTGATTATATGAGAGATTTGACCAATAAACTGTTTGTTGAAAAAACCGACAACATACTCCTGCAGTTCTTCAGGTTTATTTTTGTGGGAGGAACCGCATTTTTAATTGACTTTTTCATATATTTCTCATTAGTGCACTTTTTCAACGTTAACTATCTGATATCCGCTGCAATCGCATTTTTCATATCTGTTCTTGCCAATTATTACCTGTCCACATCATGGGTATTTAACCAAAGCCAAATCGAGAATAGGGCAATCGAATTTAATTTGTTTTTAGCCATAAGTTTTGTGGGATTGATATTTACCGAAATACTTCTCTACATATTCACCGATATGTTTTCAATCAACTATTTATGGTCAAAAATATTTGCATCCATACTTGTGCTATTCTGGAATTTTTAAGCACGTCGAGTGATGTTTTACGGCAGAAAAATTTAATCAAAATTGCATGTTTGAAAAAGTTGATGTAGATAACTGTGTGAAAAATCCTATACAAAACATGCATATTAAATATAAATAAATTATTGAGTAATTATTTAACTATTTTTTTAATAAAGACTTCATTTAATTCAGTGTAATTATAAGAATTATGATAGTTAAGTCGAAGGTAAAAATAAAAAAATAGAGAAGTATTGGAACTTCTCTTTGTGCCTATGCGGTTACGGTTACTTTGTTGGAAGCTAAAGCTTGGCCGTAGCTTGAAGTAATTATGTATTCGCCAGGCAATAAATTAATGTTTAATTTTGCAATACCGTTATCGTCGGTTGTTCTGTTGTAGAATACACCGTTGATGTTGAATCCGATATTTTTACCTGCGTATGCTTTTCCTTGACCGTCAACTAATTTTGCTTCAAAAGCGCCTGATTGACCGAATTTTTTGGTTAAGTCAGTTGCAGTTAAAACAGGAAGTACAGTGACCTTGTGAGCAACTTGACAGCCTTTATAGATTGCAGTG
>JAFUBV010000151.1 GCA_017460025.1 Methanobrevibacter sp.
CCCAAGAATGTGACTACCGCATTGTAAGTACCAGCAGTTGAGTATTTAACTGACAGTTTTGCAATACCCGCACTATCAGTAGTTACTTGTTTTGTTACACCATTAATAATGATAGACACTGTTTTATTTGCTAAAGCATTGCCCTTATTATCTTTTAAGGTAACTTGGAAGTTTCCACTATTTAAAGCTTTGATATTTAAAGCATTAACTGTAATCACTGTAGGAATTAACTCAGAAGACATATTTTGAATTTGTTTTTGAGCTTCTTCCAATTGAGCGGTTGTATTTGCTAATTTCTCAGTTAAATTAGTAATATTACTGTTAGCATTATCCAATTGATTAGTTAAATCAGCAACTTTAGCTTCTGCAGCAGTCAAATTAGCCTTAGCCTCAGCAAGCTCATCAGCCAAAGCAGTAGCATTAGCCTGAGCCTCAGCCAATTGATCAGTTAAGTTAGCAACTTCAGAAGTTTTATTAGCTAATTGAGCTGTGATATTTTCTAATTGGCTAGTCAAGTTAGCAACTTTTTCATTTGCTTTAGTAAGATCACTTTCCAAACCAGCAATTTCTTCATCAGCAGCAGTCAAATTAGCCTTAGCCTCAGCAAGCTCATCAGCCAAAGCAGTAGCATTAGCCTGTGCTTCTTCTAATTGTTTTTCTAAATCTGAAATTGTTTTGTTGGTTTCTTCATTTGAAGCAATGTCAGTTAAGGTGATTGATTTGTGTGAACCTGATAATATAGTGTTACCTTCGAAAATTAGGTTATTAACACCGTTTTTACCGATTATTGTAAATTCACCAGCATTATTAGTGACAGTGCTTGCAAAGCTTGCACCATCAACAGTTAAGTTGATGGTTTGGCCAGCTACACCTAAACCAAACTTATCTTTTAGAATTCCTAAAATAGTGCCATTACCTTGGATTGATGTGATTTCTATAGATGTTTCAGATTCAGTTGCAAATCTTAATGTTTCAGATATTGTATACATTGTTACAATAACTGAACCTTCTCCAGAGCCTTGTGGAGTGTAAGTAACTGAAGCACTACCATCTTCAAATTTAACATTCTCAGGAGTGATTGTACCATTAATCACACTTACTTCTAATGGGATGTCTGGAAGTGAGTCGACATCGATTTCTCCACTATTTTTAACTAAAGTGATTGTGATTACAGCTGAGTCTCCATAGTCAACAATTTCCTTATCCACACTGACATCGAATATTAAATAAGTATTGTGAGCAAATTGTTTATTGAAGATTGCATTGAAATCTGGAGTGTTACTACCCCAATAACAGTCGTTCAATGTGAATTTATTATTAGCACTAGATGAATAATGACCTAAAGTATAACCGTTATTGTCAGTGTTGTTTATAAAGAAACAATAACTACCAGATGCACTTCCACTATTTAATGCAGCAAATAATGCTCCCCCTTGAGTAGCATGGTTATTTATAAATACATTGCCAGTTCCAAGAGTTATTTGATTACTTGCAACAGCACCTTTACCGTTACCACCTATTCCTTTATTGCCTTCAAATAAATTGTTTTTACCTATTGTAACATATGGATTGTTTGCACCAACTGCAGAACCATAATGAGAAGCAGTGTTATTGATAAACTTACAGTTATCACCAATAGTTATTGCAGAATTAGTTTTAGATCCACTACTAATTCCAACAGCTCCACCCATATTTCCAGCATAGTTATTGATGAAAGTTACATTATTAATATTATCAATATATCCTTGAGTTGCACCTATTGCTCCACCGGCACTATTAGCATGAGAATTAGAAATTACTGAATTGGAAATGTTTATCTTTCCTCCAGTATTTATGAAAATAGCACCACCTTGGGCAGTAGAGTAACCATTAGTTAAAGTCAAGTTAGTAATTGTTAATGTGAATCCGTTAGCAACATTGAAGATTCTTTTTGCATCATTACCTGAAATAACAGCATTTAAACTTTCACCAATGATTAAAACATTTTTATTAATAGATATACCTGTAGCAGGTGTTGAATCATCTAAATAAGTTACACCATTAGCAACATAAATTATTCCATTATTTTCAACCAGTTTCATAGCCTTTTCAATAGTTCTAACAGGAGCATCTTTACTAACACCACTGTTACTGTTTAAACCGTTATTATAATCAACATAAACCACTTCAGTAGAAATGACATTGTCAGATGTTAATGAAATCACTTCTTTAACTCCCAAAATATCGACAGTTACTGTATTGTCACCCACTTCAGTGATTACATATTGCACTTCACCGTCTTTACCATTGATGAGAGTTATGGAACTAGGAGTAACAGTTCCATTAACTGCAGTAATAGTGACAGGAAGATTTACTATATTATAATCGCCATCATCACTTGAAACCAAATTAATATTTACAATAGCAGCGTCTCCAACGTCAATGCCTTTGGAATATATTGTTAAGTTAAGGTAAAGGTAGGATGTTACTTCTGCGTTTGCTAAGTTTAATTCTTTTGGAGTTAAGTCTTTTGTTGTGTCGTTTTGACCCCACCAGTTGTTTATTAGTGTAGCATTAGCCGGGTCTTTAATATTAACAGCCCCAAGACCGTCCAATATGATGGAATTGGTTAAAGTTAAATAACCATCGTATTGTTTGATTGATCTA
>JAFUBV010000015.1 GCA_017460025.1 Methanobrevibacter sp.
GTTGAAAGTGAAATTAAAACAATCGGAATTATTCCAGCCAAAAATATTTCAAGTGTTGAGAGTGAAATTAAAACAATCGGAATTATTCCAGCCAAAAATATTTCAAGTGTTGAAAGTGAAATTAAAACAATCGGAATTGTAACAAGTGGAATTAAATCAGGAAACCCTTTTATTCTGCTTATGTTGGCATTAATATTCCCAATAATAAGAATTAAAAAATAGTAATTGAATGTACATTAACATTCATTTTTTTTTAAAATTTGGCTAATGTTTCTAAATGTGTAAAAAAATGCTTTGTATTATATAATTAAATAACTGCTTTTCAATATAAAAAAATATTAACGGCTAAATGCCATTAATATCTTTCAAATAGATTTTATCGTCACATACAGTATCAACAAGATCCATATCGTGACTTACGAGTAAAAATCCCATGTTTCTTTGTTTAACAATTTTTAAAACGGATTCAATGATTTGTACCTGTGTTATTGCATCAAGCATTGTTGTCATTTCATCAGCTATTAGGAACTGTGTTTTTGGATTTAATGCTCTTAGAACGGAAAACCTTTGAAGTTCTCCTCCGGATAATTCCTGTGGAAAACGTGTCATCCATGATTTTGAATTCCGAATTCTGACAATAAATCATCATCCACATTCCAGGATTCCCCTAATACATCATTCATTTTCCATTTGGGATTCATTACTTTTTCAGGATGTTGGTATATTAACTGGACTGGACAAAAATCTTTTTTAGGCAATTCTTTACCGTCTAGTGTCACATTTCCTTCAAATTTATTGACATATCCTGAAAGAATTTTGCATAGTGTTGATTTTCCACTTCCACTATCTCCAATTAAACCAATTATTTTATTGTTGTCGAGATGTATGTCAATATCTTTTAAGATATATTCTTTGCTTGAAGGGTATTTAAATGAAATATTTGTTCCTTTAAGTTCCATCTTCTTCACCTTCCTCATATTTAAAACATCTGACTTTTTTATTTCCAAGACTTATGAGTTGTGGCCTTTCAGACTTGCATCTCTCGATTGCCATTTCGCATCTGTCATAGTACGGACATCCTTCAGGAATTTCACCGTGTAGCGGCTGGTGTCCTTCGGTTAGTTCAAACCCATTTGCAGGCAGTGCTTTGTACAGTGCTTTGGTATATGGATGAAGCAGGTTTTCTCCGTCTCCTGTGAAGTCTTTTGTTTCTGCTATCTCTATCACATATCCTGAATAGAATATTCCTATTCTATCTGCAACTTCTAAAGCCGCATGAATATCGTGAGTGATTAGAAGTACTCCAACACTTTCCTCCTTCATATGTTTGAAGTGATTCAATGTTTCCTGCACTGTTTTTTCATCCAGTCCCGGTGTAGGCTCATCAGCTATTACTAGTTTTGGATTTGATAATAATGCAGTTGAAACCAGTACTCTTCTGGCCATACCTCCAGACAGCTGGAACGGATACATGTCATCCACTTCAGGTCCCAGATTATAATGTTCAAAGATTTCTCTTTGCTTTGATTTCTTTTCAGCTTTTTCAGCATCATTTTCGCAATGTCCTATTGCCTGTTCGGAAATCTTCATTAATGGATCTAGGAAATTTACGGATTGAGGTATTAAAGCTATTTCTTCACCTCTAATTTCCTCCTTATCCTCTTGTGATAATATTTTTCCATTATATTTGATGTTACCATTTAATTGTGCATTTTCAGGCAATATTCCGAGAATTGCATGAGCCAGTAGACTTTTTCCAGAACCGCTTGACCCTAATACTGCTAAAATTTCTCCTTCTTTAACATCTAAAGTTAAATCAGTGATTACTTTTAAATCCCTTTGATTTAAACCCTGTGTATATTGTATAAATGAAATGGAAACATTTTCTACATCTAATAAACTTTCCATAATATCACCTTATTCATTTGCACTTGTAGGATCAAGTATCTTTTTAATGTTTTCTCCAGCAATATCAAATAATAATACTATAATCAATAATGCTAATCCTGGGAATAAAGCCAACCACCAGTTTCCAGTTGCCAGATATTTCATTGATTCAGATAAGATTATACCGATAGCAGGTTCGTGAGGAGATAATCCGAATCCTAAAAATGTTACGCTGGCTTCGTGCATAATCGCATGAGGGAAAATCAATATT
Source organism: Methanobrevibacter sp. (assembly GCA_017460025.1). Taxonomy (GTDB): domain Archaea; phylum Methanobacteriota; class Methanobacteria; order Methanobacteriales; family Methanobacteriaceae; genus Methanocatella. The sequence continues at coordinate 2,159 of JAFUBV010000015.1, forward strand.
GTTCCAACAATGATTTGAGTAATAACTAACGGTAAAATATGCTTGCGTGCTATAAATAATTTTGATTTTCCAAATCTTTCAGATAATTTAACATAATCTGAAGTCTGAATCTGTTTGATTTCTGCTCTTAAAACTCTTGTAAGTGAAGTCCAGTGAGTTAATGCAACACCCATTGTCACACCGAATGCTCCGCCGCCTAATGCGATTGAGATTAATATGATTAATAGAATATGTGGAATGGATAGGAATAAATCAACTAGCCAAGCTATGAATCCGTCCAAGTATTTATTTACGCTTCCAACGAATGCCAGTGCTATAGCTATCAGACTGCTTAATATTGATGCTCCAGCACCTATCTGAACACTCAATCCCAATCCTTTCATGGTACGTGTAAACATATCTCTTCCCATCCAATCTGTACCGAATAAATGCTCTAATGATGGGGGCTGATTCATTGCTTTGAAATTTGTTGTGATTTCTGTCGGATTAATGAAAAAACTATATATTACCACAATCACCAGAATAAATGCTGCAATTCCAATGGTTAAAAGAGTTTTTGTTCTTAGATTCATTTTTGCTAAAGGATTGTAAATGCTTCCTTTTTGACTGTTAACCATCTTCTTCACTCTCCTTAATTCTTGGATCGACAAAGTTGTAGATTATGTCTGCTATAAGGTTACCGCAGTATACGAATATTGCACTGAAAATAACAATTCCTAAAAGGAGAGGCACATCACTTCTAAGGCCTGCTGATACTGCTGCCTGTCCTATTCCAGGATATGTGAAAATCTGTTCTACCAATACTGCACCACCAAACAATTCTGAAAATCCTAAAAACTGTAATGTGATTGCAGGAAGTAAAATGTTTCTTATTCCATGTCTTTTAATTAAATTCCATCCGCTTTCTCCTCTTGCTTTTGCAAATAGGAAATAGTCACTATTCATTTCATCAATTAATTTATCTCTGGTAAATAATGCGATTTGAGCAACACCAACAATACTTAATGTAATCATTGGAAGTATCAAACGGTTTAACCAGTCCCAGAATGAGACATTTTCGCTTAATGTTCCTATTGGAACTCCTAAACCTGTCGGGAACCATCCAAGATATACGCTAAATACCATTAATATGATTAATGCAATCCAGAATGTTGGTGCTGACTGTAAAATGTAACAGTAAGTTTTAATTGCTTTGTCTATTATTGTATCTTTTTTAAATCCAGCTACTGCACCTAATAAAAATCCTAAAACTCCAGAAAGTGCCCATGAAGACAACATCAATGCAAGAGATGCCATAAACCTTTCTTTAATTACATCTATAACTGGTGCTCTAAAAATTAGTGAAGTTCCTAAATCTCCCTGAACTATATTTCCTAACCAGTTCATCATTTTTGTTGTTATTGGTTCATTCACTCCCCAATATGCTTCTAATTTTGCAATTTGAGCTTGTGAAATAACTACATTGCTGATATATGTTTTTACAGGATTTATTGGTGACATATCTATGAGTAAAAAGCTTAATAATATGACAAAAATAAGTAAGATTGCTAGTCTAACAATTTTTTTTCCTAAAAATTTCAATAATCTTTCATATTTCATCATAATAAGAACTCCTAAAAAAA
>JAFUBV010000152.1 GCA_017460025.1 Methanobrevibacter sp.
AATGGTTGAACCGTTTGTATTACCAACATAATTGATCTCATTGTTATCAATTAAGACACCATTAGCATTGAAAACATAAATTGCATAAGAATCAGCTAAACCAGCATCATTAACATTAATCCTGTTATTTTCAATAGTTAAATTGGATTTTGAAGCAAATACTCCAATTTCGGTGGAATTAATGGTATTGTCTGCGATGAATACTTCACCATTAATTGCTTTGATTGCAACTGTTTCAACACCGAATGAATCCCAAACATATAAATCACCAACACCTGAACCATCAACCACAATATCATTTTCAGAAATAGTTAATGAATCGAGATTTGCAACAATACCTGAAGTATGATTACCTTTCAATTCGATAGTGTTTCCAATGACATTAGCTTCGATTCCGCCTAATTCCATACCGAATATAGCATAAGATTCACCAGAAATAACATTATTTGTGTAATCCACACTAACATTTCCATTGGACATGGCAGCATAAATACCGTAAGCAGTAGTAGGAGCTGAAAGAACAATAGAATTGTTTAAAACAACACCTGAAGCAGGACCTTCAACATCAATACCATCAGCATAATATGAATCAGATTCTACTTGAATATCATTATTTGAAATAGTAAAGTTTTCACCTGAAACAATAATGCCATAAATGTAATCTTTACCGATTGCAGAAATAATATTATTGTCTATAACTGCATTATCACTAGCTGAATCAATAACGTAAATTGTATCATAACCATATTGTGTTATTACATCAGTAGCATTAAGATTCACAGTATTATCAGAGAATACTAAATCAGTTAAATTTTTAAGCACAATACCTTCAGAAGCAGGGAAACTCACCCAGTTACCTGAAGTAGCAGGAATTTCTTCCCATACAACATCAACAGAAGGAATAGCAATTTCAAAAGTATTTTCTGAAATGGAATCAATTACAGAATCTTCTACATAGACAGCATTATTGATAAATGTGCCATCGGTTTTACCGACAAAGTTAACTCCATTGTTCATGAACAATACATCAGAATTATTGGAAAGATAAACTGCATAAGAATCAGCTAAACCTGTGTCGTTTACATCGATAGTGTTTCTTTCAGCAGTTAAAGTGGAGTCTTTAATGACTAATCCTTTTCCAGTAGAGGTTATATCATTGTATGAAATAGCAACTTTACCGCCTTTTGCATTGATTGCAACATTGTCAACACCTAAAGAATCATATCCTAAAGGATCACCAACATTAGAACCTTCCAAAGTAAATACGTTATCGTTAACAGTTAAAACTTTAGCATTGGAAGCAATACCAGTAGTGTAATTACCGATAGCTTCGATGCTATTACCTTCAATTACAGATTCATTAACACCGAATAATGAAACACCGAAGAAAGTGTTAGCAATACCTTCAATTACATTGTTGGTAATATTGACTGAACATCCTGCATTAGCCCAGTCAGCTGCGTAAACACCGTAAGCTGAAACATGAGCAATAACTGAAATATTATTGCCGTCAACTACACCAGAAGAAGGATTACCGATTTCAACACCGCAAGCATAATTGTCAGAACTAACAACATCAATTACATTGTTGGATACGACAAATTCTTCGCCATCAACTTTTATAGCATAAATATAGTCAATTTCACTTAAAGCTTCAATTTGATTGCCTTCTACGGTAACATGATCAGAATTAGCTGTGTGAACTACATAAAGAGAAGGAAAACTACCGACAGACTCGTTAGTAATCAAAGTAATGTTATTGTCAGTAAATGCCAAATTATCACAAACATCAAAGACAACACCTTCAGAAGAACCGAAACCGGTTACCCAGTCAAGGTCACCTGCTGGAATATCAATTTCTATAATATTTTCTTTAACTACAACATCCTCAGAACCTAAAACACGAATCGCATTATTAGTAGCGGTGCCATTGGTCTTACCTGTGAATGAAATAACGTTAGCCTGAACATTCAAGTTATCTGCAAGATTTGCATAAATTGCAAAAATGTCTCCTGCATTTTCAGCGCCTTCAATGTCAAATAAATTCTCATATATTGCTATGTCAGAAGCATTATTAATTGAAATAGTGCTTGCTTGAGCATCATAAGAAATGAAATTTAAATTACTTATTGTAGAATTATCACTTCCGGAATTAAAATAAAATGATACGTTAGTTAATACATCACTTGATGAATTAGAAGTGATTGTTAAAAGTTTATCGATTACAAATTCTTTATCACTAACATTTCCAAGCTTGATTGTATCTCCATCAGAAATATTAGAATTTTCGAGAATCGCTCCTGTTTCATCATCGAAATAGGAATCATAATTGCTATCATCGATAATGTATTCAGAAGCAGATAAAATCTCGTTATCTTGTACGAGAGCAATACTATCATCAGATGCAGTATCTTCTTGTGCGCTTACTGCACCGAGTGATAATACCAATATTAATAAAAATATGGATAAATATCTATATTTCATAAATAATTTTCTCCTGAATTTTCTTTAATTAATATATTAATTACATATAAAAACTTAACAAAGTTGTTATATTTCAAGTATTATATACTTATTATTAAATAAATATTGCGAAAAATGAGAGATATTCAAATATACTTAACAAATAAATAAAAATAAGTTTATTAAAGGAGTTTTTTCTCTTTAATTTCCTTTTTGAAGTATAAATATTTAGATTCAATGACTTTCCTTATGTTTTGAGCCGTGATTTTACCTATGCCCTCAACTTCCATTAACTCATTTTCAGAAGCATTGAATACATTAGCAACAGATCCAAAGTGTTCCAATAAATTTTTGGCATTAACAGGACCAATAGCCGGCAAAGACTCAACAATGAATAGTTGCTGTTCCCACAAACTAGCAGGTTTTTTATCAGTCCTTATTTGGATATTATTCTTTTCACCGTTTTGTTCTCTAATAGCAATTCTTTTTATCATTGCAGCGGTGTCTTGGGCATCCCTTGTTGGAATAATACTGATACCGAAATCAAGAGCTATTGAAGCAATGGTTCCTCTAATTGCATTTGGATTGACCATTCCAGAATACAGGTCATCCCCTTCAAGAATCATTAAGGGCCTTTTGAACTCTTCAGACAATTCACGAGCCTGATTAAATAATCGTTTATCAATCATTGAACTGACAAAATCTTTGGCCGTTTTTCTCTCAATGGCCACTTCATCACTGACCTGATAGTCTGCAACTGCCATTGAATGAACCTTTACATCCATTTCCATCTGTGACAAGTATCTAATGACTTTTGAGTTTCCTTCACGGGAATCTGCATAGACCAAAGGCAATTTTTCCTCTTTTGGCTTTTCAAGGACTTTGACTTTTTTCTCATTATCCATTCTGGCAACAGCTGAATCATTCAATTCCTTTAAGACTTTGGGATCAATCAGCTGATTTTTCATGTTGTCCTCTTTTCTTACAGAAGACCAGTAATAACCCTCATCACGAGTTCCATTTGTTATTAAAACCTTTACACGGCCAGTTCTTTTACGTCCCGTTCTTCCACGACGCTGAATCATACGGACTTCAGAAGGAACCGGCTCGTATAATACAACCAAATCAACGGCAGGAATATCAATACCCTCCTCAGCAACGCTTGTGGATATCAAAACATCATATTCGCCCATCCGGAATGCTTTAATAATTTCCTTTTGCTCTTTTTGGGTGAGACCCTTTTCACCATCTTTAGTAGCCTGGCCAAAGAATTTTGCTGATTTGATTCCTTCACTTTCGAGTTTCTCATGAATCATTTCAAGAGTGTCCCTGAACTGGGTGAAGACTATGACTTTGGATGTTTTATCATCCTGTTTATTGTCATATCTTGTAGTCTTGAGAGTAGTCTGACCGTCACCGGCACCCAACTCTTTTTTCAGTATTTCAGCCAAAGCTCTTAACTTAGGATGCTCCCAACCATTATTTTCAGCATCATGCGCAAGTCTGACGGCACGTGAAAAATTAGGATCATTCATCAATGATTTTGATGCCTTGGTTGTCTTTTTGCGCAATCTCTTAATATACTTGTTAAAAGGATGAACACCCTGAGTTTCAACTAGCTCCTGAGCATGCTGAATATTGATAACAGCACTTAAAATGGAAATAGCCTGAAACAATTCCTTTTTAGGGTTAGTGGTTCTTGCAATTTCACCCTGAATACGGCCTCTCGTTTTTAAGATATCTACTTTAGTTACAGAAATTGTTTTTAAAATCCCCATATTTTTTAAGGTTTTTAATCTGATTTTGAGAGCCTTTTCAAGAGACTTGTTAATCTTTTCAAGCTCAGGACTCATGTCAATTCTAGTCCAGTCAATCTTTACAGGATTGAAGTATGGCTTTACATCCCTATCATTTTCCGTTTTAACGACAACATTTTGAATGTATAAGTTCTCACAGACTTCCTTAATTTTTGATTTATCAGAACCCGGAGAAGCAGTCAATCCTAAAATCAGGTTATAATTTGACTCCTTAACATACCTTGAAGCCAAATAAACATAAGAATATGCACCAACACCATGGTGACATTCATCAAAAACAATCAATGAAACACTGCTTAAATCATACCTTCCATTCAATAAATCGGACTCAACAGTTTGAGGAGTAGCAGAAATAATTCTGGATTCTTCCCACCTTTTTACACGGTCATCAGTTTTAACAGAACCTGTTATTGATGCGCATGGCAGATTTAGAAACTCCTTGAAACTTGACTCATGCTGAATAGCCAAAGGTTTACTTGGAGATAAAATTAGAATTTTTGAGTTTTTGACTTTTTGCAATCTGTCCGCTGCGACTAAAATAGCCACAATTGTCTTACCTAAAGCAGTAGGTGCGACAACCATAGTATTTCCTTTTTTTAAAACATCCCCAGCCAAAACCTGCTGATAGAGTCTTGACTCGATAGAATCTTTTTTAATCAATGGATGTTTGATGTAAGTAGTCATGATAAAATTTTAGTTGATTACTATTTATAAAATTAGTGAGAGCATTTGAACAGTAATGGTAAAGTGAGTTACATGGAGGTTACTGAATTACCTGAAAGTTACAAAAACGGCTTATATAAGTTAAAATATACTATTAACTAGAAAAATACGGAATATGATAAAATAAGCGAAGTAATGAACTTTTTAAAAGAAAACCCTTTAATATATTTAGCAACAAGTGGACTTGATGGTAATGCAAAAGTAAGACCAATCTTATTCTATTTTGAAGAAGACGGAAAACCATACTTCTGCACTGCAAACAACAAACCAATGTTTAAAGAATTAGATGCTAATCCTAACTGTGAAATTGTAGTTGCAACCCCAGAATTTGCATGGTTAAGAGTTGCAGGAAAAGTGGAATTCACAGACAGCATTGAATTAAAACAAAAAGTAATTGATTCCAACGAATTGGTTAAAGCATTATATGAAACCGGCAAAAATCCAACATTTGAAGTGTTCACCATCTCTGGAAAAGCTACAATTGCTGACTTTTCAGGAGAACCACCAAAAATTTTCGAATTATAATAACTCATTGACACAGGATTTGAATTTAGTTGCAGCTTCTCCAATAGCCACAATTAAATCACACTCTGTTGTTAATGCTTTTTCAATTCCATCCTTAACCTCATCATAGCTTGCACCGAGCGTTCCTTTTTTTACAAAGTCATCAACATGATCAAAAAGTATCCTATCGGATAGGGATGAATCTTCCTGAAGGATTTCATTAGCAATATTTTGTGAAGCGACAGATGCCGGAACAATATATTTGGAGTATTCCAGTGCATTTTTGAATATTTCAAAATCACCGTCATGGCCTGATTCTGATGAAACCGTTATAACGCAGGTAAACTCGCCAAATAATTTTTCAAACTGATTCAAAACAGTCTGAACGCCTGCCGGATTATGTGCATAATCAACATAAATCTCTTTTGAGCCGATATCGGCCACCTTTTCCATTCTTCCTTCAACACCAGTGAATGTGGCAATTGACTCTAAAATTTTATCATAAGGCAATTTTAAAAATTCATGAGCGGCAACAATGACGCCAGTAACATTATATACATTGTGAAGACCGTCTATTGCCATTTGAACTTCAAGTTTTTCCTCTGGAGTGTGCAAATCAAATCTGCGATTTTTTAGGTCAATGTTTGTTGCGATATAATCCACCTGCGGTGTTGTAATTCCGCATTGGCAGAAGTAGTATCCGCAGCCTGAAATTATCTCCTTTACCTTGATTTCACGACCGCATACACACTCTTTAGAATTAACACTTTCAGGAGTCCAGTCAATACCGAATGTTATCAGGTCCCCTTCAAAGCCATACTCCCTTAAAAGTCCCATTATTGTAGGGTCCTGCCCATTGACAATTAATTTTTTGCCGTTCAATTCTTCAATGAACTCTCCTTTTACATGAGCATAATCCATAAAGCTTCCAAGACAATCCAAATGATCAGGAGTGATATTTGTTATCAGTCCAGCTTGGATTTCAGCACAGTCAACGATTCTTTTTACAGTTCCTGGAACGCCAAATGTTCCGACCTCCAGAATTGCCACATCACCATGAAGCCTTGACTGTAGAATTGGAATGTATTCCGCATTTCCCTGCATCTTTTCAAGATTGTGCTCTGTCGGTTCAATTCCGTTATCATAAGCAATCTTTTTAAGCAGAGTTGTAGTGGTTGTCTTTCCGTTGGTTCCTGTTATTCCAAAAACGGGCTTTTCCGGGTGAAAGTTATCAATGACATCATCCAATTCAAAGAGTGCTTTATCTATCTTTTTAAATATAGCTGACTTTTTGGACAGGCTTGCTGGAGGAACAATATAATCAGCCTTTTCAAAAAATTCATCTGGAGTTTCGCCGTAAAAGAGTTCTATATCATAGCCTTCAAGGGATTTTGAGAATCTGCATTTTTCGGCGGAAGACAGGTCTGTTCCCATTACCCCATATCCCCTTTCATTAAGTATTCTTGCAATCAGATTTCCGTTAGCGCCGCAGACACCTATAATTCCAAATGTTTTTTTAGTCATATTTTTTACTTCCTTCATCAAGTCCTTTCATGATTTTTTCAACAGTAGTGAGCCTGTCGTAAGCTATCAATGGCCCCATATGGAGTATGATATCTCCCGGCTTTGAGTACTTGAACGTTTCAGCGGCAGCAATTTCAATGTTTTCAACGGCAACTTTGTTGATTTTTGGATTTGTTATTGCATTCAAAAGTTCATGAGCGGCTTCCATTTCAACGTCCTGCGTTACTTCATTGAATCCGCTTGCAATAACTGTCTTTATATCATAATTGCTTACAAGCTGACCGACTTCAGCCTTGTCTCTAACGGATAATGTGTCAAAATGATCAAGGAAAAGGACTACGCTTTCATCCTTAAAGTAGTCCAAGGTTATTTTCATTCCATCATATAAAAATGCTGAGTCCAAGATTACTTTTCTTCCATTGTAATCCCCAACGTCTTCCATATGAGCAGGCAATCCCTTAAATTCTGTTAATGCATCAATAATATCTTCCTTTTTTACGCCATATGTCAATGCCACAGCACTTGCTGCAACGGAATTTTCAAAAAAGTAGCTCATCATGTAGAAGGGAGTAGTAAAAGAATCATTATTATATTGTATGGTTAAGGATTCATCACCGACAGTACCTTTAAAATCAACATCCTTATCTAAAGCATAATATAATGCATCGTTTCTTTGAGTATTTATTATATCAAAACATGAGCGATTTGCGATGAATGTTTCGGACATCTTTTCAAGAATCAGTTTTCTTTGCTGATATTTTTCAAGAGATCCCCCAAACTCTGACAGATGGTCTTCAGCAATATTTGTTAAAAGACCAATCTTGATATTCAAACTATTCAAAAGACCTATAGTTCCATGAGGAAGTTCAAAAATTGCAATGTCACAATCATTAGCTTTGCCTTTAACGATTCCATCAATGATTGCTTCTGAAACCAGATTATTGACTAGGGATGAACATGACCATACCTTATAGCCTGCCTGTTTAAAAAGACTGGTTGTAATGAAAGTTGTGGTGGTCTTTCCCATAGTACCGGTTATACCAATGATATCAACAGGAATCAGATCATTTACGATTTTAGAGAACTCTTCATTTGTCAATACATAAACATCAGACTGACTGATTAATTTTGCGATTGGTGCTGAGTCAGGTAATGTTGGTGGAGCATAAACAGCGTCAATTCCATCCAAATCAGGATTTTTATTGCCCAAATCCAATTTTATGCCTTCATTTTCCATTTGATTTAAAATTCTTTGGACATCAACTTTAAATTCTGTAATCTCTTTTAAGTCTGTAATAACGACATTGTGGCCTAAATGGTTAAGTAATCTTGCAACAGGCCTACTTGCATTTCCCGCACCAACAACTAAATAATTCATAAAAACAGTCCTTATAATTTATCTCATATTACTATATGATTTTATTAAATAAATAATTTTAATTTAAAAAAGAAATTTTAGGGTAACACAGATTATTTTTTAAATCTTCTAACTTGTGTTACGCCAAGAGTAATTAATATTAATAACACTGCGAAAATCGGATTACCTGTAGGATAGTCTGAAAGGTTAATTCCATCAGGATGTTTTACAGAGACTTTTGTCTGATTATCTTCTTTCGGATTGACTTTAATCACACCATCCACATCCGCCGGCAAGTATTTATCGTCACCTGAGTAGTGCACTTTAATGTCATGATTACCGAGTTGTAATCCTGGAACAATAAATACTGCCTTACCATCTTTAATTTCAGCAGTGTAGCGTTCTCCTTCAATTTCAATTGTTATTGTACCTGTTGCATCATCCGGAACAGTTACGGTTATCACACCATCTTCACCAATATAAATTTCAGGTGCATCGATGTTAACTTCAGGAATGAATTTTAACACGTTGAATGTAGTTGAATTTTCACTTGGAAGATATTTTTCAGTTCCGTTGTAGTAAACATGAACGTCCTTTTGACCTACTTTTAAATCAGATACTATTAAGATAGCTTTTCCTTCATCATCAATTCCGACAGTGTAGTTTTTGCCCTCAACATTAACAGTCACGTTTCCGCTGACACCTTTTGGTCCAACAACTATCTTGATTATTGCATCCTCGCCCACATAGATATCATCTGCAGTGACAATGACAGTTGAAGGAGAATTCCTTACATGGAACAGGCTAGTTGTATTTACGCTTGTGTAGTTTTCATTTCCAGGATAGAGTGCGAATGCCGGATATGGACCAACAGGCAATCCCCAGATATTCCATGTCGCATTTCCTTTATAGTCTATTTTGCTAGATGCAGCCAAAAGGCCAGTTGTTATGACACCGTTTTCAAGTGGAATTTCAACAGTTACTCCGTTGACAGTGACAAACACCACTCCAGGAGCATTTACAGTTACATTTAATATTTCAACTTCACCAACCCAAATGTCTTGAACTTCAATTGTAATTATTGGAGTTAACTTTGCAACATTGAATATGCCTGCTGTTGAATTCGGCAAGTATTTGTCATCTCCACCATAAACAACAGTTACATTGTAATTTCCTGCAGCCAAGTCATCCACCGGAAGCTCTACAACACCATTCACAATAGGTACATTGTCATGGATTCTATCTCCAACAGTAATGTTTACAACTCCTGTTGAATCTTCAGGCAGAACAGTTATTAAATTCTCAACATCACCATATGTGATATTGTATGTGTATAAATCAATTGGAGTATCGATTTTTTCAGCAGTCACATTGTCACAAGTGTAGTTATTGTTAGTTAGATTAGTATCATTTTCATTTAACCCGACAACAACGGAATTTTCAATGATACCCTGTTTTATAATTCTGACAGTCAATGTCAATGTTTGAGTTGATCCTTTTGTGAGTTTTCCTATATACCAAATATTTCTATTGGTATCATAATAACCCAGAGATGCATTATATCCAATCAATGCCACATAATCTGATAGGTTTTCGGTGACATTAACATCTGTTGCATCGCATGGTCCATTATTATGCACTGTGATTGTATAGGTCAAATCGTCCCCGACATTTGCCTGAGTTACACTTACTGTTTTATTGACTTTGACATCCACCATCGGAAGTACAGTAACATTTTCAGATGTAGCGTTTTTAACAGTTGTATTCTCACTGCAGTTTACGAATGCCACATTTTCAACTGTTCCATTTGAAATTGCTTTAACTATTATTAACAATGTTGCTTTTGTTCCATTTTGAAGTTTTTGAATAGTCCATATTCCAGTTGAAGCATTATAAGCGCCAATGGAACTTTCATATTTGACAAATTCAACATAATTTGAGAGAACCTCACTTATAACAACATCCGTAGCATTGCTTGGGCCGTTATTTACAACAGTTATGTTATATTCAATCAGATCAGATACATTTACTAAAGTTACATTAACATCTTTGGTAATTTCCAAATCAACAACAGGTAAAGCAGTAATATTTTCAATTGAAGCATTATTGTTAGATACATTAGTATCATTTACATTACTAGTCACAACAACAACATTTGAAATAGTTCCATTTGAAATAACTTGCGCCCTTATAATCAACTGTGCAGATGATTTGTCAGCCAAATCACCAATGTACCAGACACCACTAGTTACATCATAATTACCACCATATACAAGATAACCCACCATATTAAGATAAGGACTTAAAACTTCAGATACAGTCACATTAGAAGCATCGCAAGGACCATTGTTTTTAACAGTGATTGTAAACTGGATAAAATCATAAATATCGACATATTTACTTTCTACATCGACTTTTTTAGTGATTTCCAAATCAACAATAGGCAAAGCAGTAATATTTTTGATTGAAGCATTATTGTTAGATACATTAGTATCATTATCAAAACTGTTTACAGCAACCACATTAGCAATTGTACCGTTTGAAATAACCTGAGCAACAATAGTCAATGCAGCAGTTTCACCATTATTTAAAACCCCAATGTTCCAGGTAAAGTTATCATAGTTTCCAACACTTGCTTCATGAGAAACTAATCTAAGATGAGGATCCAGACTTTCTAAAACATACACTCCGCTTGCATTACATGGGCCATTATTTTTAACACTGATATTAAATTCAACAAAGTCCAACACATTTATATTACCAGTGACATTAGCTTTTTTGGTAATTACCAAATCAACATGTTCGGTAGCATTGATAGGAGGAATATCATCCCGGTTATTAGATTCATTTGTATCAGTTTCAAAACTATTCACTACAACCTCATTTTCAATTAAACCAGGATAAACAGCCTGAGCAACAATAATTAATTTTGCAGTTGAACCATTAGTTAAATCGCCGATTGTCCATGTAAATCCATCATAACTACCAATACTTGAATCATATGAAATTAATTTAAGATAAGGGCTCAATACTTCACTGACATAGACACCAGTGGCATTAGACGGACCTGCATTGTGAACCAAAATTGTAAATTCGATTTTATCAGTTACATCAATTTCACCAGAGACATTTGATGTTTTATCAATACTTACATCAACTCTCGGTTTCGCTTCAATAAGAATTTCCGCCATATTGTTATACAGATTGCTATCATTCTCATAGGAACTTACAACAACCACATTATCAATTGTACCATTTACAATAGTTTGAACTTTAATAGTTAAAACAGCAGTTGAATTAACATTTAAGTCTCCAATATACCAATATCCACCAGCATAATTGTAATAACCCACATCAGTTTCGCTTTTAATAAATTTAAAGCTAGAACTCAAAACTTCAGACACATTAACATTTGTAGCATTAGACGGTCCGTGATTAACAACTGTAATCATATACTCGATGAAATCCGTCACATTAACTACACCTTTAGAAATATTGGATACTTTAGTAATAGCCAAATCAACAACAGGTAAAGCTGTAATATTATCAATTGAAGCATTATTATTGGAGGTATTAGTATCATTTTCATTAGAAGTTACTACAACAACATTTGAAATGGTTCCATTTGAAATAACCTGTGCCTGAATAATTAAATCTACAGAAGTGTGATTAGCTAGGTTTCCAATATACCAAATACCTTCAGATACATTATAATATCCAATCCATGTTAAATTGGCAGTCATTTTAAGATAAGGACTTAAAACTTCAGATACTGTTACATTTGTAGCATCACAAGGACCATTGTTTGTAACAGTGATTGTAAATTGAATTATATCAGAAACATTAACGAATCTGCTTTCCACATCAACATTTTTAGTGATTTCCAAATCAACAATAGGCAAAGCAGTGATATTTTCGATTGAAGCATTACTGTTTGATTTATTAGAATCATTATCAAAACTGTTTACAGCCACTGCATTAGCAATTGTACCGTTTGAAATAACCTGAGCAACAATAGTCAATGCAGCAGTTTCATTGTTGTTTAAATACCCGATAACCCAAGTATAATTATCATAAGTACCTATTGTGACATCATAAGAGACCATACGTAAGTGAGAATCTAAACTTTCTAAAACATATACTCCACTAGCATTAGACGGACCGTTATTCGTAACAGTTATTGTAAATTCAATATAATCCGTTACATTAACTGTACCTGAAACATTAGCTTCTTTGGTAATAACCAAATCCACGTATGCAAGTGAAATTATTTCAGAAATATTAGCTTTATTGTTTGATAAGTCTGTATCATTTTCAAAACTTGTTACAACAACTTCATTTTTAATAAAACCAGAGTAATCTACCCTAGCGATAATGTGTAATGTTTTTATATCTCCAACATTTAAATTGCCAATTGTCCAAATATCACCTTCAAAAGTAGTGCCATTGCTTGCATTGAATGAAATCAATTTCAAAGCAGAATCCAAAGTTTCATTAACTTTAACCTGGGTAGCGTTACAAGGACCATTGTTCGTGACGGTGATTGTGAATTCGATTAGATCTGACACATTTACAGGACCTTCAGTATTGGATACTTTAGTAATAGCCAAATCAACAACAGGTAAAGCTGAAATATTGTCAATTGTATCATTATTGTTTGATTTATTTGTATCATTTTCATTTGATGTTACATTTACTGTGTTAGTTATTGTGCCATTTGAAAGGACTTGGGCTTTAATAATTAAAAATACTGTAGATTGACTAGGCAAATTGCCTATATACCACACACCGGTAGTCACATTATAGTCACCTATCCAAGTGGAATATGAAGTCATTTTAAGAAGAGGGCTTAATACCTCATTAACAGTTACATTAGTGGCTTCACAAGGACCATTGTTTCTAACGATAATGGTAAATTGAATTTCATCGGATACATTTACATAGTTGCCCTCAACATCCACATCTTTGGTGATTTGCAAATCAACGATTGGAACAGCAGTGATATTTTCAATGGAATCATTGTTGTTGGACATGTTAGTATCGTTATCGTATCCATATACAACAACGACGTTTGAAATTGTGCCGTTTGAAATGACTTGAGCAACAATAGTCAATGTAGCTGTTTCATCACCATTCAACTGACCAATATTCCATGTAGTAGATCCGTCATAAGCACCTTTAGTGGCATTGGCGGAAATCAATTTAAGATGAGGGCTTAAAACCTCAGAAACATAAACACCACTTGCATTGTTTGTATGTTTATTATGAACAGTGATATTGAATTCTATTATATCCGTGACATTTACAAATCCTGATACATTGACAGATTTGAAAATCTCCAAATCGACATCAGTGGATACGTCAATGTATGAAATGTTATCATAATTATTTGTTAGATTAATGTCCTTTTCAGCACTGTATACAATAACCTCGTTTGAAATAGGAATGGAATAGATTACTCTGGCAACAATAGTTAAAGTTGCGGATTCACCAACACCTAAAGTATCAATGCCGCTCCAAGTTGAAGAATTATCATACATACCTTTAGTGGCACGAGCAGAAATCAATCCAAGAGAAGGATGTAAAATTTCACTCACATATACGCCAGTAGCATTGCAAGGACCGGCATTATAAATAGTGATTGTAAATTCAATCAAATCTGACATGTTAACTTCACCAGAAGAAACATTGACAGATTTATTAATAGTTACATCAACAACCGGCAAAGCAGTGATTGTTTCTTCATCCCAATTATTGTAAATATTAGTATCATTTTCATAGCTGCTTACTTCGACATAATTTGAAATTGTGCCTTGTGAGATAACATCACAGACAAGGGTTAAAACAGCGATAGAATTATTATCTAAATTGCCAATATGCCAAATACCTTCAGTTACGTTATAATATCCATCATAAGTAATATTATTAACTAATTTTAAAGATTTATTTAAAATTTCGGACACATTAACACCGGTAGCATTGCATGGACCATTATTTTTAACTGTAATTGTAAATTCTATTCTATCCGTGACATTGACAGCGGTTGCATTTACTGTTTTATTAATTTCCAAATCAACAATAGGCAAAGCAGTGATATTTTCAATTTGATCTTTATTATTTGATTTGTTAGTGTCATTTTCGTATGAACTGACAACTACGACATTGGAAATGGTTCCGACAGAAATTACTTGAGCTTGAATAATCAACTGTGCAGAGGATTGGTTAACCAAATCACCAATATGCCAAATTCCTTCGGACTCGTCATAAAATCCTGTAGAGTTTAAAATTTTCAATATTTTAAGATGAGGACTTATAACTTCACTAACAGTTACATTTGTAGCATCACAAGGACCATTATTGAAAACATCAACAGTGAACTGTATTATATCAGAAACATTTACAAATTTGCTTTCAGTATCGACCGTTTTGGTGATTTGCAAATCGACGATTGGAAGAGCAGTAATGTTTTCAATGGAATCATTATTATTAGACAGATTAGTATCATTATCGTATCCGTATACAACAACAAAGTTTGAAATTGTGCCGTTTGAAATAACCTGAGCAACAATAGTCAATGTAGCAGATTCATCTCCCTGCAAATAACCAACGTTCCAAGTAGTGGATCCGTCATAAGTACCTTTAGTGGCATTGGCGGAAATCAATTTAAGATGAGAGCTTAAAACCTCTGAAACATAAACACCACTAGCTGGGCTTCTGAGCTTTTCGTGAACGGTAATATTGAATTCAATTATATCGCTAACATTAACAAATCCTGAAACATTGACAGATTTAAAAATCTCCAAATCAACATTGCTTGTTATGTTAATTCTTGAAATATTATCCCTATTATTTGAAATGTTGGTATCATTTTCATAGCTATATACAATTACTTCATTGGTAATGAGACCTGAATAGATTACTTGAGCAACAATAGTCAATGTAGCAGATTCTCCAACGTTTAAAGTACCTATGCCACTCCAAGTTGAAGAGTTATCATATGCCCCTTTAGTAGCGTATGCGGAAAGCACTTTAAGGGAAGGATGTAAAATTTCACTCACATATACTCCCGTAGCATTACACGGACCGGCATTATAAATAGTAATATTGAATTCTAGATTATCATAAAGATTTAAAACTCCAGAAGTGATATTTACGGTTTTATTAATCATTAAATCGACAATAGGAAGTGCAGTGATATTATCAATAGTATCTATGTTGTTTGATTTGTTAGTATCATTCTCGTATGAACTAACAACTACAACATTGGCAATTGTACCGTTAGAAATAACTTCACAAACAATAGTTAAAACAACAGTAGAATTATTGGCCAAATCACCAATATGCCATACCTCTCCATCGTAGAAACCGACATCAGCAGTGCTTGAAATTAATTTAAGATGTGGACTTAAAACTTCACTTACACCAACACCTGTAGCATCACAAGGACCATTGTTCGTTACAGTGATTGTAAATTCGATTTTATCAGCGACATTGACATAACCTGATACATTAACATCCTTTAAAATCTCCAAATCAACTATAGGCAATACGGTAACCGTAACATTATCTTTGTTGTTAGAAAGGTTTGTATCAATGTCTGCCCCAGTAATATTAACAACATTTGAGATATCGCCTTCGGAAATGACTTGGGCAATAATAGTTAAGTTATGAACTTCACCTTTGTTTAAAGTGCCAATAACCCAAACAGATCCATCATATCTTCCAGCAGTTACTTGACTTGAAATAAGTTTGAGATTTGAGCTTAAAATTTCATTTACATAAACATCAACGGCATTGGCCGGACCATCATTGTAAGCAGATATTGTAAACTCAATCATGCCAGTGACATTGACAACTGAAGTATTGGCCTTTTTAGTGATTTTTAAATCCACATAAGCTTTTGCAGGAGTAGTGATATTATAATAATTATTGGAAAGATTTGTATCATTTTCATAGCTAACCACATTAACCGCATTAGTAATATTACCTGAATAAATGACATCAGCAATAATTGTTAATGTTGCATTAGCACCTTTATCCAATCTACCCACAATCCAAGTTCCATCCCTATAACTACCAACACTAGGAGTGTTGGAAATCATTTTAAGACGACTATCTAAAACTTCACCAACAACAACACCCGTAGCATTTGACGGACCATCATTGAATACTGTAATAGTATATTTAATCCTATCAGTTACATTTACTGTAGGTGCTGTAGTATTAATCTCTTTAACAATACGTAAATCAACTATAGGTAAAGCAGTGAAGATGTGTGCGGAAGCAATGTTATTTGACATATTTATATCGAATCCATTGCCTATTACCCAAACAGTATTGGTTATAGGCCCCATATGTATTATTTGAGCAGTGATTGTTAAAGTTACAGTCTCATTAACATCTAAATCACCAATATACCAAGTAGTACCATCATAATTTCCTTTAGATGTTTTATTTTCCAGCAATGAAAGATATGGGCTTAAAATTTCAGTTACATTTACACCAGTATCCTTAGTAGGACCATGATTTGTTACATTTATCACATATTCAATTTTTTCAGAAACATTGAGAGCATCTGCAGTGATGTTAACAGATTTTGAGATAACTAAATCATCTACTGCCATTACCCTAAATAAATTAGAATCCGTGTCACCCAATGTGGTTATATTACCATTATATGTAGCAGTTGCCTCATAAAGACCGACAGGCAAAGCAAAAGTGTAATTTTTCATATAAGTACCGTTTATAACTTCAACTGTGAATTTTGTATGGTTCGTGTCATTAAATGTTACTGTAACATTTCCAGACAAACTGCCCCATGCCCCATCAGTTAATGTAATAGAAACATTTGTACTGTTTCCATAATAAAAGTCATTCACATAAATTTTAACAATTGTGTTGTTTGACAAAGTGTCTCTCAAATATGTGTAATATTTATCTGATTCATGTATATATGCGAAATAGTAAACCTCATCATTTTTGGCATCAAATACATATTTAACTGCACCCGAATCGTCAGTGACTAAAACAGAACTATTTATAAATTCCCCATTATGATCATACATCTCAACAGTGATGTTCTGACCAGCCTCATAATCGCTTTTTTTAGGTCTGCTATTGCACACATCAATACCGTTTTCACTCCAATAAATTACATTACTGCATGCAACACCAATCACATCACTTTCACACCATATTCCATTCAATATGTTATCGAATCCAACAAATACTGCACTAGTATAATTATTTCCTTCTTCATCAACACCAACAACTTTATTTATAAATTTATTAGAATTTGCCTGGTTATCCAGAAGGATTACATCTTTTAAAGTGAAGAATGAGAGAGTGAATATTGCAGAACCTTGGAATGCAGTATTGTTAAGCAAGTCCGTGTTAATAATTTCACTTGATCCACCGTTAGTATTACGATAAATTGCCCCTCCCTGATTTTCAGCAGTGTTGTATCTGAATGAAGAGTCATAAATTTTAACCTGAACATTCTGTGCAAATATGGCACCACCACGTTTAGCGCTGTTAAGTTCAAATGTATCATTGTACAATACGGCATCCGCACCGACACTGTATATTGCACCACCATCATAATTAGCGACATTGCCTACAAATGAAGTATTGTATACACGTGCTGTTTCACTGTCAAAGTAATTTGAACCACCCAAATCTGCATTATTCTCCTCAAACGAAGAGTTGTAAATATAAGCATTACCATTACCTTTTTTCCAATAAACAGCCCCACCATAAGAAGTTCCGCTATCTGTTGTAGCACGAGATCCTATAACTGTGACATTAGTCATGGTGTTACCGTTAAAGTAAATAGCACCACCATAAATATTTCCATTAGTAGTTGAAGCCAATGAATCCACAATATATACATTTGTCAAAGCAGAGATGGATGTTGAGTAAATTGCACCGCCGCTAGCATCTTTTGTTGAATTCTCTACTTTTGTTTGGGAATAAGAAACAGATATGTTTTCAACTTTAGGAGAATTTCCACTCCAATAAATGGCACCGCCTTCACCATTTGCAAGAGTATTTGAAATGGTTGCATTATACAAAGTACCAACACTTCCACTCCAATAAATAGCCCCACCTTTAGAATTAAAGCTATCTGATGTAGATTTTGAATCATCAATTATTATGTTAGTTAAAATATTGTTAGAATACAAAACATAAATAGCACCACCATTTGCAGATTTTAAGCTATTTCCTGCATTTGCAGAGGATGTAGTTATGCTTATATTATTTAAATTACAATTTGAACCGTATAAATAAATAGCGCCACCATTAGCATCAGTATTATAATTGGCATTGGATGATGAATTGAATATTACAACGTTGTTTAGATATCCGTTGTTTCCGGACCAGTATATAGCACCGCCGTCACCGCTGAGGGTTTCAACATTTTGAATTGTGACATTAATCAGTGAACAGTCTAAACCCTGTGATAAAATAGCTCCACCGCGAGTCTTGTTGACAGTTGAGTTTATTATAGCGCAATTTGAAATTGTAATGTTTCTGTCAGTAATATGAATTGAACCTCCACCATGACCATAATTATCACCGGATTGGTTACAGAATGAATTATATATGTAACAGTGATCAATTACAGAATTTATTGCAGCACCTTCTTTCATCAAAATTGTTCCGCCACTATAACCTGCAGTATTGCCATCAAATGTATTATTATAAATCCATGAATCACTCATTTGATTTGCAATTGCACCACCGTGTTTTACAGCAGAGTTGTTATAGAATTGGGAATTGTATATTGTTAAATTGTGGCTGTTACCTCCTTGATCACCAGTATAAAGTGCACCACCATCACTTGAAGCATGATTACTAATAAATAAACAGTTATTTATTACACTATCCAATGCACGGAACCAGTCAATAGCTCCTCCATGTCTTCCGGATGCAGTATTGTTAATAAATATACTATCTTCAATCAAACCTCCTGAAGATATGACTGAACCCGCTGTCCAATAAATAGCACCGCCACCATTTGAAGTATCATTACAGTTATTGTTAGTGAATGTACAACCAATAATTGAATCATCTCCATGACCACCAACCCAATTAATTGCACCACCAGCTCCTTTTGCATCGTTATTGTCAAACCAGGAGTAAAATACTGATGCATTTTCACCTTCAATATCTAATGCACCACCATTAGTGAATGTTGCAATATTATTTATCAAATTACAGTTAGAAATAATTGTATCGTCACCAGAAACCTTAATTGCACCTGCAGAACCTGCAGTATTATTCTCTAAATTACAGTAGGAGATAGTTGTGTTCTCACCCTGAATATAAATTGCACCAGCAACAGCAGCTTTGGAGTTAGTGAAATTGGAATAAGCTACAGTAGTTCCTATATCAGCAATATAAATTGCACCACCAACTAGATTTCCACTTACGGTACAATTATCAAATCTGGAGTATAATATGTCAGTATTTTCACCATCCACATATATTGCTCCACCATCGTTTTTAGAATAAATATTTTCAAAAACAGACCATTCTATTGTAGCATTATGTCCATTAACAGAAATGGCACCACCATGATTTATTGATGAACTGTTGGCAAAGGTGGATGAATTAATAATAGTATATTCACCTTCAATATGGATTACTCCGCCCTGACCTGAAAAACTGTTATTGAAATTTGACCCTTCAATAAAAGTCCTTTCACCTTTAATATATATTGTTCCACCGCGAAGAACATTATTAGTAACCCTATTGTTATTAAAGTTAGATGTGGCAATATGAG
Organism: Methanobrevibacter sp.; assembly: GCA_017460025.1. Taxonomy (GTDB): domain Archaea; phylum Methanobacteriota; class Methanobacteria; order Methanobacteriales; family Methanobacteriaceae; genus Methanocatella. Next base: position 20,177 of record JAFUBV010000152.1, read on the forward strand.
TATCCGGACCTTCTACGTAAATTGCACCTCCACCATATTTTGAATCACTGCCTTTAGCCAAACAATCTTCTATATTACTTTCTAAAATTTGGGTACCTCCGCCTGCAACATAGATAGCTCCACCACTACGTGAAGCATTACAGTCAGTGATATTAGCGTTATCTATTACAGCACCCCAACCATAAAGATAAATTGCACCTCCACTACGGGCAGTGCTTGAATCAAATGCGGAATTAGTAATTTTAATATAATTACCGAATACATAAATGTCACCACCATCAATAGCACTGCATTGATTGAAATTAGAATCTGTAATAAATGCATAATGTCCTTCAACATCAATAGCTCCACCACGGGCAACATTGCTCAGACCGGAGCATAAAGTGAAGTTTGATTTTTCAACATTTGCATATTCACCGGCAATATAAATAGCTCCGCCGTGGTAATTCTTTACACTACACTCTTCAAATGTGCTTTGTGAAATATTTGCATAATCCCCATCAATATAAATAGCTCCACCATACATTTCAGAAATAATGCTTGAGAAATCAGATTCTGAAATAGTTGCATTAACACCAGAAACATAAATTGAACCGCCATTTACAGCTGAACCATCTTTAAA
>JAFUBV010000153.1 GCA_017460025.1 Methanobrevibacter sp.
ACACATAGGAGTGTGGATAAGATAATTCCAACATATACTCCCCGAATCCATGGGTCTTCAATTCCTAAAATCACCATTATGCTTCACTTCCTTTATCATCTATGTTTTTAAATGCTTCATCAATGACCTCAGAAGCAGGAGGTTTGGTAAGTAAACTTACAACAATAGTAAATATTGCTGAAATCGGAACTGCTATTAACATTACATCAATGAACGGCCATGGTGCCGCAGGCAAGATTGTTTCTACGCCTAATAATGCCATACAGATTCCGAGACCTTTTGCAGTTTTTGCAAATACGAATATTAACCAGAACAGACTTACGAAAGTTCCTGAAAGAATACCTGCAATGGCTCCAAGTCTTGTAATTCCTTTCCAGTATAAAGCACCTAAAAATACTGGCAAGAATGCTGCAGCACAGATTTCAAAGAATAAACTTGTTCCTAAAGCAACTACACTTCCCGGAAGTGAGAATGCCATAATCAATGCTAAAATAATAGCGATTAAAATACCTATTCTTGAAATAGTAATTTGATCTAGCTTTTGTTTAGCTTTATCTCTTATTGTACCGTAAATATCTACACCGAATGCTGTACCCTGGGTGTGGAGCTGTGAAGATATTGTTGACATTGCAGCTGCAATTAATGACAATAAGAAAATGTAAACAAACCATTCAGGCAATGCCATTGTAATGAATGTAGGAATGATTTTATCGATATTTCCTCCAACGACATCAACTGCTATTTGACCTAATTTGTCATAGAAATAAACATTAGATAATGATCCTACAATATAAGCGGTTGTTGGCATAATTGCGATGAAAATACCACCGATTAAAACAGATCTGTTCAATTCTTTGTCTGATTTAACAGTCATGAATCTTACAATTAAAGACGGTTGAGCAAGTACACCAATACCCACACCGATAAGAGTGGATGATACTAAAGACCACCAGAACGGTGTTCCAAACGTCGGGAAGCTCGTCCATCCCGTACCCCCCGTGGCGGTTGCCTCAGCAGGATATAAATTCACCATTCCTGAAAGTGCAGTGTTTGCGGTATCGACTCCACCAAGTAACCAGTATACAAATACAAGTAAAAATACCATAGCGATAACCATGATTGTTCCTTGCAAAGCATCCGTATACATTACTCCACGGATTCCACCGAACAATACATAAAATGTGATAATAATTGATAAAATAAGCAATGCTATACTGAAATCAATTAAAAGTGAAGATTCTAAAAATCTTGCAGCACCAATCAAAACAACTGCTGCATAAAGCGGCATTGCACAGAAAATAATTAATCCTGAAGCGTAATGAATAAATTTAGAATCGAAACGTTTACCTAAAAACTCAGGGAATGTTAAAGAACCTAAAGCGTGCCCCATTCTACGAGTTCTTTTTCCTAAGAATACAAATGCAATGAATATACCTACAATAATATTTAAAAAGGCTAACCATAAAACACTCATACCATACTGACCAGCGACTCCACCGAAACCTACAATAGCTGCCGTCGAGATAAAAGTAGCCCCGTAACTCATTGCCATAATGAAAGGGTGTGTATCTTTACCAGCTATCATGAAGTCTTCAGAGGAGTTAGTTTTTTTGTATGCATAATAACCTACTAAAACTAATGCGAAAATGTAGATTATAAATACAATAGTTAAAATCATAACATCCATAAATTAAACCTCATTATAAAATTATACACTAGCATATTTAATATTATACTCTACATTATTTAAAGATTATCACTAAAAATACATTAATGTACTTTTTTGTACAATAAAATCTCTTTTCTTAAAGCGTTAAATCAATAACAAAATAAGAATTCAAAAGATTGACACAGTATTGTACACATTTGAACAATGAAAAAAGCTTTATATTATATAAAAAACGAAAATATAACACGTATTAAAAAAATTTTAAAATAGGGATAAATATGTTTTGGAATGAAAAAGCAGAATGTATGACAAAAGAAGAAAAGGAAGAACTTCAACTAAAAAGATTACAAGAAACTGTAAGAATAGCATATGAAAATGTAGAATTCTATAAAAAAAGATTTGATGAAATCGGATTAAAACCAGAAGACATCAAGACTTTAGAAGACATAGAAAAAATTCCATTCACTACAAAAAGCGATTTAAGAGAAGCATATCCTTTAGGTTTGCTTGCAGTTCCACGTGACGAAATTGTAGAAATCCACGCATCCTCAGGTACAACCGGAAAACCAACAGTAACAGGATATACCCAAAACGATTTGGACGTATGGGGAGAATGTATTGCACGTGGTTTGAAAATGGCAGGTGCTGAAAAAGACTACATTATCCAAAATGCATACGGATACGGTTTATTTACCGGAGGATTCGGTATCCACCACGGTGGAAATAAAATGGGTGCAATAACAATCCCAATTTCTGCAGGAAATACACAAAGACAATTAGATACCATGGTAGATTTCCAAAGTGACATATTAACCTGTACTCCTTCATATGCAATGTATTTAGGAGAATCCCGTGAAAAAGCAGGAATTCCTATAGAAGACATCAATTTAAAAGCAGGAATCCATGGGGCTGAAATGTGGACCGACGAAATGAGAAAAAGAATTGAAGCATCCCTTGGAATCAAAACATACAACATTTATGGTTTAACCGAAGTAATGGGTCCGGGTGTTGCACAGGAATGTGGCGAACAAAATGGAATGCACCTTCAAGATGATCATTTCTATCCTGAAATAATCAATTCAGAAACTGGAGAAACCCTCGACTATGGTGAGAAAGGAGAACTCGTATTAACTTCCCTTACCAAAACAGGAATGCCTATTTTAAGATTCAGAACAAAAGATTTAACATCATTAATTGCTGATAAATGTGAATGTGGAAGAACAACTGTCAGAATGACAAGAATCACCGGAAGAAGCGACGACATGCTAAAAATCAAAGGTGTAATGGTATTCCCATCACAAATAGAAAAAGCATTGCTCAAAATTGAAGGTATTAGTCCAAACTATTTAATACATGTGACCAGACCAGACATCCTAGACGAAGTGGAAGTTAAAGTAGAAGCTTCCAAAGAACTATTCTCAGACGAAATAAAAGAAATGGAAATAGTAGAAAAACAAATACAAGCATCAATCAGATCAGAAACAGGACTAAGAGTAGATGTAACACTATGTGAACCTGAAACACTCCCAAGAAGTGAAGGTAAAGCTGTTCGTGTAATCGATGAAAGGAATTTATAAAAAGGTGGAAATATGGCAGTACAAATTTCAGTCTTTATCGAAAACAAAGAAGGAAGAATTAAAAAAGCAATTGATACATTAGCTAAAGCAGATGTGAACATCCGTGCATTATCTGTTGGAGATACTACAAAATACGGTATTTTAAGATTAATCGTATCTGACAATGAAAAAGCAACCAAAGCACTTGAAGACGATGGTTTTATTGTAAAAGAAAGTGAAGTAATTGTTGTTTCAGTTCCAGACAAACCAAATGGATTAAATACAACATTAGCTATCTTGGATGATGCAGACATTAACTTAGAATACATTTATGCATTTGTAAGTAGCCAACCTGAAGAAGCTATTGTAGCAATAAAAGTAGAAAATACCGAAAAAGCAATTGAAGTATTTGAAGCTAACGATGCCAAAATACTTACAGAAGAAGAACTTGAAAAGATTTAATTATCTTTTCTATTATTTTTTTAAAAACCAACACCATTAATTAAAATTAAAAAAAGTAAAGGAATTAGAATCCTTTTAATAATTTAGCAATATCGTCCCTGGAATATCCTAAACGAGGGAGTAAAGATTTAATCGGTTCAGAATCCGGAATTGCTCCGAGTTCTCTCCAACTTTTAAAATCATTGTTTAAAATACTATTTATTAAAAGTTGAATTGTTATTAAATCATCACTTTTAATTGCAATTAAAGCATCTTCATCTTGAAAATGACCTTCAGGATCTATCAGGGTTAATTTTCCTGTCCTATCTTTTTTTACAATAGCATTATCTATTTGGTAAGCCATAATATCCCCACTTTTATATCTAATTAAAGATTTAACCATAATAATATTTAAATATTAACCTTTGATTGAATTGTATCCACTTTCAATAGCTTTTAAATTTAAATCATGGAACCTTTCATGCAAATTATTTTTCATTGCTTCAATAACTGAATCTTTTGATAATGGGAATTTATCATCAGCAGTCACAGCCCCTAAAAGAACCATATTTAAAGATAAAACGTTTCCTGCCTGTAATGCTAATTCAGTAGCATCAATCGGCAATACATGAGTAAAATTCTCCTTTAAAGAATTGGTAATGCTATCGACACTCGGATAAGAAGTATCGCTGGAAGACGGAATAATAGGATGCGTGTTATAAACAATCTTACTATCCTTATTTACTTTATGCAATCCTCTTATGGTTTCAATCGGTTCAAATGAAAGCAACATGTCTGCAGTAGTGTCCGGAATGATTGAACTGTTGTAATCACCAATTTTAAGTTCAGTAGAAACAGATCCGCCTCTCTGTGACATTCCATGAATTTCACTCATTACAACATCCAAACCCTGATTCATTGCAGCTTCTCCAATGATAACGGAGGTTTTGATGATACCCTGGCCTCCTACACCGCAAATGTAAATACTGTAACTCATTTTCCCACCTCCAATGCACCATATTTACAAACTTGAATACAAACTCCACATCCATCACACATTGAAGTGTCAATTTCTATTTTTCCATCAACTTTTGAAATTGCAGGACATGCAAGTTCACTTACACATTTATCACAATGATTGCAATTTGATTCAACCAATTTAACAGGTGGTTTTTTAGTTAAACCTTTGATTAATGTACATGGTGCTTTTGAAATAATAACTGCAGTATCATCTCTTTCAAAAGCTTCCTTATATGTTTTGACAACCTGATCCAAATTAAACGGATTGATTACACGCACATAATCAACACCACATGCAAGAGCCAATTTACGAATGGAAATTTCGGGAGCTTCATCACCCATTCCATCAACAGGAATACCTGGATTTGGCTGACCTCCGGTCATAGCAGTAATTCGGTTATCAAGAACTGTCAAGACAAAATTATGCTTATTGTGAACAGCATTTATCAATGGTGAAATACCGCTGTGGAAGAAGGTTGAGTCTCCTATAAAGCTTGCGACCTTTTGGTCCGTTGAAACTGAAAATCCGCAACCGTCACCTACACTGGAACCCATTGAAAGCAAGTAATCCGCAGCATTATAAGGAGGATTGATACCTAATGTATAACATCCGATATCAGATGCGAAAACAACATCAGAAGGTTTTAGACCAAGCTCTTCAATAGCTATGTTGATTCCATAATACATTGCTCTGTGAGGACATCCTGCACACAATACAGGAGCTCTTGAAGGTATTTCCTCACTTAACTTATTTAGACTGTCAGAAAATGTGATATCCTGTTTATTTATGAAATTCAGGACTTTGTTGAATCCATCACGTACAATATCTGAGTTAAATTCATAGCATTCAGGCAATGTTCCATCCAATTTACCGTGAACAGTCACATCAAGATTTTCACGGCCGATAATTGCAAGAACCTCTTTTTCCATGATTGGGTCAACTTCTTCTACAATAAATACTTCATCCAAATCCCGGATGAATTCAGAAACCTTCTTATCAGGGAAGGGGTATGAAAATCCTATTTTTAGAATATCCATATCCAAATCATTGTATTTTATAACATCATAAGCATAATTATATGCACTTCCAGAAGAGATTACTCCATATTTCTTATTTTGTGAAAATGAAGTGGAGTTATTGAAATCAGATTTATTGGTAACATCATTTATTTTACTGATTTTGGCACATAATCTTTCATGCATTTTACCTGCAAATGCAGGAACCGGAACATATTTTGAAGGGTCCTTATCAAAGTGACCTCTCATCCAATGATCATCATTATTTGAGGAGTTATCATTAACATCACCAAATTCAACAACCCCTCTCATGTGAGATACACGAGTGGTTGTTCTTACAATAACAGGCAATTTATACTCTTCAGATAAATCAAATGCATATTTAACCATGTCCTTAACTTCCTGACAATTGGACGGTTCCAGTACCGGGACATTTGATAATCTAGCATAATTACGGGTATCCTGCTCATTTTGTGATGAGAATAATGAAGGATCATCCGCCGTTAAAATAACCATTCCACCATTAACACCAGTGTATGCTGTTGTCATGAATGAATCACTAGCAACATTCATTCCGACATGCTTCATGAATGTGAATGAACGAAGCCCTGATGCTGCTGCGGTTGCCGCAACTTCCATAGCGACCTTTTCATTGGTTGAAAATTCGAAATAAATATTAGCATCCTTAGCAAGCACTGATAATATATTTCCTATTTCTGATGAAGGAGTTCCCGGATAAGTCGCTGCAATAGATATTCCTGCCTCAATTACGCCTCTTACAGCAGCTTCATTTCCAAGCAAAAACTGTTTTTCACCAGATTTTCCAGTAACTAATTCTTTTAAATTCATTATATTTGTCCTCAAAAAAATAATTATATAATTATAATAGATAATATATTATAATAATAAGTTCAAAATATAATATAAATTTATAGTTATTTTGACTAGCTTTATTAAAGAGGGAAAAGTGATGATTAAAGTTTATGTCTCCAGGTTCAACAGAGAAATTGATGATGAACCACACATGGAGTGTTATGAAATTGAAAAAACTCCACAAATGAAAGTTTTGGACGCTCTTCAAGCTAT
>JAFUBV010000154.1 GCA_017460025.1 Methanobrevibacter sp.
CTGTATGTTGAGATTTGTACGTAACTAATCTCTGTTAAAATTTCATCTGATAATTCCATGTTTACACTCCTCTTTAATAGTATATTAACTCCTTACAAAATATATAGTATCCTCATCATAACTACTTAACGCATCATATGCTGCTTGAGTCATAAATCTAAACTTACCAAAGACTCCATAATCAACACCCATATAAACAGGTCCTGAAGATTTTGCCAAATACATTTGTATGCTTCCAGAATGTTTTAATGGAATTACACTATATGGATCAAGTGATTCCGTATCCCAAGAACTTCCGTTGTATTCTTTAATGGCCATGACTGAACTTGTGCAAATAGCTACACGATAACCTTTGCTAACTCCTGTTGGTAATGTTGTTGTGGTTTGTATTTTATCGACTGGTAGTTTCCAGCCTGCTTCCTCATCACTACCTTGACCTGTATCACCTTTAGCACCTGTGTCTCCCTTATCGCCTTTGTCACCTTTACTTCCTGTTGCTCCAGTATCGCCAGTTGCTCCTTTGAGACTTGCCAATTGTTCTGGTGTAAAGTCATCGAAAGTGAATGCATCACCAGTGTTTCCTGTATCTCCTTTAACACCTTGAGGTCCAGTATCGCCTTTGAGTTCATCAAATGATATTGTTGTGGAACCATCTTCTGTTGTGATTACTATTTGGCCTTTAGAATGGTCGACATTAACGATTGGTGAAAAGCCACTAGAACCTGTATCGCCAGTGTCACCTTTAACACCTTGTTGACCGGTTTCACCTTTGTCTCCTTTTTCTCCTTTGATGTTTCCTACGTTTTCCCAAGCAGTTCCATTCCAGACATAAAGAGATCCGTTAACTAAATAGCTGTCGCCCTCATTACCTGTCGGATGTTCAGCAATTAATTCCGCGTAAGTATTATATGAACCTTTAATAGTAACACCAGCACCAGTAGCTCCAGTGTCCCCCTTTGCCCCAGTCTTTCCAGTATCGCCAGTAGCTCCTGTATCTCCAGTATCTCCTTTAGGTCCTTGTTCTCCTTTTTCACCAGTAGCTCCAGTCTTACCTGTGTTTCCTTTATCACCTTTCGCACCAGTATCTCCCTTATCACCTTTATCACCTTTGGCTCCGGTTTCACCAGTATCTCCTTTAACAGAACCTGCGTTAGCCCAACCGTTTCCATCCCAATAGTAATAGCTTCCATCGACTATATATGCATCACCTAAAGAGCCTGAAGGATGAACGCTAATAAATTCTGAATAGCTATTGTAATGTCCTTTTATTATTGTTCCTATTCATGTATCTCCAGTATCTCCTTTAGGACCTGTGTCACCTATTACTGGCCCTATTTCAATCCATTCTTTTTCTGCCATATTCTCACATTATCTTTTTAATCATCAAATATTTCCATGTCAATATCTCTAAATCTGTTATTGGCTCTATTGGCCATGAATCCCATTTGAATAGGTTCCTGAAAACTATATGCTGAAGATGTTCCGGAATTACTTCCGCTTCTTATAGTTAATAATCCATTATCCCATTCAAATTCAATGTCTACCCATTTGTTATATCCTAAATTTGTTAGTCTAGCTGTACTGCCACTGCCAGCATCATAACTTGCTGAATACCTTGCGACTTCAGTTCCGTTCAAATAGAATCTTAGCCATTCCCATCTATCTGTTGGATAATAAGTGCATGAGAACTTGAAATGATTTGGAAGTTTATCTTTCAGTGTAACTATGCTGCCGCTGGATGGTAATAATACATCATAAAAATCATATGTACCATAGGTTAATGTTCCGGAACTCCAGCTATATCTTAAACTAGGGTCATCAGAGGTATCACAATAATCAAACCAATATTCTTTCCATCCTCTTTCGAATTTATTAATTAATGTAATAAGATCATCAAAGGAATAGTAAGGAAATCCGTTACCATCCATTTTACTTCTCATTAATGATATTGCGGTTCCTAATCTGGTATTGATTTCAATTACATTGCTTGCAATAGTCATATTATCACATTGTTTAAATAACTCCTGCCCCATATATTCTGAATCCCCTATAGGAATACCTATCTGGGAAATTGAATATTATTGAAGGTTCATATGTTCCAGTTTTGAAATCAAGCATTGTAACATTCCAAGTTCCGTGACTTACAAAATAATCCGGATATTCTACTGTAGGGTCACCTGAGTACACATCCCAAACACGTGGACTGAATGACCCATCACAATTAACTTGATATAATTTAATGCCAGCAGGTTCTAAATCATCCGAATCGTTTGAATTTCCATATGGAGATATGTTTTCCATAACTTGTCTGTATCCATTGGTACCGCTACCATCTCCATAATTATATTTTGCACCGGCACCTATTCTTAAATTAGACCAGTCATCAATATTAGCGCATATTCCGAATCCCAGCCATCTTCCTGTTGTTCCAGTTATATCTGACATTAACGCGTAGAATTTATGTCCTTCAAGTTCGCTTGTTGCATATGTTCCTAAATCTGGCAATGCCAATCCGAAATAATTTCCAGAATAACCACTGTGTGCTTCTAAATATATGTCCATATAATTGCCATCAGGTTCAGCTTCCATTATGCTGAATCCAGAACTTGAACCTCTACCGTTAGCACTGAATAATCCA
>JAFUBV010000155.1 GCA_017460025.1 Methanobrevibacter sp.
AAAAGTTCAGTTCCCTTGCGAGTGTAATGAAAAATATTTGACATTGATGTTTGAAAAAATTGAACCTGTTATTGATGTGGAAATAACTAATATCTCCTCTAACGATTCAAAAACAGACTACTCATTCCATTACACATTATTTGATGAAAAAGATAAAGCTTATGTTGAGGAATATATAAATGGAATTGGCGGAAAAATATTGAACATCACCGATTAATGGAAATCGAGAATTCATTGAACAAAAGTTAAATTCCAAATATATTCTCCATCATTCTAATTTTTTATTGATTTCTCTAGCTTCCAAATAGTAATATATGTAAAAAGCAATCCAGAATATTGCTGCAAAAGCAACAGCAACGAGTACCCATTGTATGATAACTCCATAGCCGATACCTAAAGGTAACCAGCCAAGATATATCGCTACGCTAAACAAAACAGTAAATCCTATTGCCATCTGGAAGAGAACCTGCAAAGGCAAAGGCCAGTTGTTCTCATAAATAAAACCGCTTAAAGAGAATCCCCAACCTATAAGAATTGATCCGAAAAATGCATTAATCATGTCATAACCTGAAAAGAATACATTCTGTGGACCTGACTGAAAAGAAATCAGAACCTCAACAAGAGAAACAATAAAGCATCCTATAAAAGCTCCCAATGCAATTCTTTCAATTAAATCAGTAATCTTCATCATATCACCTATAAATCCAATGATTTTTTAAATTCAGGCAAATATTTTCTTGAAATATTGTACTTCAAACCATTTTTCAACATTATAAACATCATTCCCTTTAAAGAAGGAGCGACACGATCGATTTTATCCAAATTGATGATAGTGGATTTTGATATCCTAATGAAAGAGGAATCCAACATCTCTTCTATCTGATACAAGGCTTTTTTAACCAGAAAGTTATCATTTTCTGTATAGACCTTGACTTGCTTGTCTTCAACTCTAAACATATATATTTCATCAAATTTTAGAAATGTGATGTCTTTTCCTTTTTTAACTGCAATCATTGAGTTGACAGATTCATCCTCTAAAAGATTTATTGCTTTTTGAATATTGTCTGACAACTCATTTGTATGAATTTCAGCATAAGGCTCTTTTATATCTCTTGAAAAAAACAAATCTACTTTCATGAGCTATTTCCTCATTTTTTCCATTTCTTCATTAATTTTCTGTTCACGGTATTGCTCACTGTCAAATTTTTCAAATAAGATAAATGCTTTTAAAAAGTCAAAGAGAACTCCTATTCCCCAGAAGAATACTACAAACAAAACCCACCAATATTCTGGTGTGAATAAATAGTTAATTACTGCAAGAATAGCATTAACTATAATATAACTGTAAAAATTACGATAAAATTTAATTTTTTGATCAACTCTTCTTTCTGCCCTACTTCTTAAATCACTCATCTAATCACCTAATTTTGAAAGTTCCTCTTGGATTTTTCTTTCCCTATAGTCATATCCAACCATATCATCAAAGGAATATGCTTTTAAAAAGTCATGTATAAGACCAATTCCCCAGAATAACATTACAGCCATCAATAAGCTGAAGCTTTTAAGAAATACTAAACTAATCCCTGCTATAATGAGGTTTACAACTAGATACTTATATAAATTTTCTTTGAATTTAATTTCCGCATCAACTTTCTTTTCTATTCTTTGCCTTAAATCCATTTACATCAACTCACAAATCGATAATATTAGTAAGTGAAAACATATATAAAGGCATGTTTGTCAATGATGCCAAGATGCAAAAATCGATAATCAAAATTCAAAAAATAAAAAGTAAAATGAAAGTAACTACATTATAGTTACTAAATAATATAAA
>JAFUBV010000156.1 GCA_017460025.1 Methanobrevibacter sp.
AATACCCATTAATGACCCATGTAAAAAAGTATTAAATATCAATCCCAAATCACCAATTCTTTGAATATTTCGCTTATCAAAATGTCTGGAATTAGGTACGAACGATTCATCACATGAGTTAATTATATCAATTGCATCTTCAATAGTATAATCTATCATAATCTAATCTCCTTTCCTAAATTATCTAATAACTAAACCTTAACAACATATCACTCATCAAATTAAATATTTATTCAAAAACTACACAGATTTAAAACAGGATAATTGAAAAAATCTTAATGATATGGTTAATGTTTGTAATTTAAATTACATTATATGAAAAATAGAATATAAATTTTGCCCAAGTGTGATTTTTTACAACATTTATATATCATTTTTAAAAAAATAGAAAAGATTTAGGTATTTTAAACCTAAATCACAGTAATCTTGTTTCCGATGGACAGACGCCCATGACTGGATGTGATGATGTACTCACCAGGCATCAGACGGATGTTCAGTCTGGCGATTCCGTTATCGTCAGTGTACCTTTCATACATGACTCCGTTGATGTTGAAGCGGATTCTTGAATTTCTCATGATGTTGCCTGCATTATCGTTGAGAGATACATCAAAAGTGCTTCCGTCCATATAATGCATCACCAAATCGCTTCCCTTCAAAAGAGGAAGAACACGCACATTATTTGAAACCCTGCATCCGTCGAACTCAGACGTTATCGTGTAGTTTCCAGGATCCAGATTGATGTTGAGCTGTGCGGTTCCGTTTTCATCAGTGTATCTATCATAGAACACCCCATTGATGTTGAATGTTATCTTCTGGTTTTCCAGATTGTCAACACCCCGCAGTGTGACATGGAACTGGGAGCTGTTCCTATAGTATTTGACAAGGTCATGATTGTTAGTGATTAACGGCAGTATCTCCAGAAGTGAAGATGTCTGCTCACCAGTTACAGGATTGAGGGCAGTTATTATGTAGTTTCCCTGATCAAGATTGATGTTAAGTCCTGCAATGCCGTCCTCGCCGATGTTTCTTTTATATAATACCCCATTGATGTTGAACTCGACCTGACCACCTTTAAGAGCATTGCCGTTGCTGTCAAGACACTTGACGAGATATTTATTTTGGGAATGCTTGTTAACATACATCTTGAACTCGGAAACAGGAGTGAATGTAGGGCGAATTGTTATTTTTGAAACATTTCTTGACGGAGCATAATCATCATCGCCCTCAAAAGTAACAGCAAGCAGATACTCACCTGAATTAAGGTTTACCGGAAATGAAATTTCCCCGTTGCCGTCGGTTGTGCGGTAATATGTGACTCCATTGATTTTAACTGAAACATTTCTGTAAGCCAAGGAATCGTTTTTGTCATCTACCAGTTTGGCAGTAAGTCTTTTGCTGTTTGCATAGAACTTATCGATATCATCGGCCAATATTTTTGTCTTTAAATCAAAGGAAGTCTTGTATCCATCACGAACAGTGAAAAGCCTACCTATGTATGCAGGAGCATATATGCTGTCACCAGGATATTCCACTTCCACAAGATGAGTTCCGACAGGACAGTTGAGAAATGTGAAATTAGTGTCTTTAAATTCAAATGATGTTTCATAGTCATGATTGACCGGAGGATATTGCGTTTGATTATAGTACAGTTTCAAAGTTCCATTGGCCTTGATATCGTCAAAGACATTTATCCGGACAATGACCTCATCACCATAATATACGCTGTCAACAGATACAGAGAAGTTCAAATCCACAGTAACATGAATATTTCTTTCACAACTCATATTATTCCACTTGGCCACAAGAGTATAATTTCCTGGAGCTAACCCCTTTAAGTCCAGATAAGCTTCACCATACATTCCACCGACACCACGGCCATTTGAAGTCATCAATGTCTTTTTGAGAACCAGTCTTTCTTTATCATAGATTTCAAAGAGAATATTTTCCTCAATGTTTCGTGAATCCAGATCATCCTTGGATTTTACCGAAAATGAATCGAATTTTTTGTTGTTGCATGTGACATTGTATAAATTGAATGTGAAATTGCTATTCAAAGATTCCGGACTGTAATATCCCTGAAAATCCAGAATATTGCTGGGATTTTCAATGTATGCTCTATAGTCATAAGATAACAAACCTAAGTCTAACCTAGGAGCGTTATTTTTAAACACTGAATTTGTTATGGTGAGCTCCGCATTCCGGTTGTAAAATAGAAATATTGTGCTTCCAATACCTGCAGAGTTGTTTTCAAAAAGGCATCCATCCACTGTAGCGTTGGATGTTTCTCTTAATAGAAATGCTGCACCCCAAACGGCAGTGTTGTTTATGAATCTGCAGTTCTTAATCATGACATTGGAATCTGAAATGTCCAAAGCCTCCCCACGTGCATTGACAAAGTTGATATTTTCCAGACACACCGTGGAATTTCTGATTGTGAAAATCCTTGATGTGCCCGTACCGTCGAATGTGTGATTTCGCCCGTCGATTGCAATATCCCTATCTCTTATTTCAAAGCCGTTATTTGAATTTTCAAAGGAATAATCCTGAGTCAATTCAACTGTGCCGTTAGAATCACTTACAAGTTCCTTGAAGTCATCCAGTGATGCCTCATCAGCACTGACTGCGTTGATTGAAAGAACAAGGATAATTAAAAAAATGAATAATATCTTTTTAAATGACATGATAAAGCATATGTTATGGATAATACTTATATTTATATGACTAATTCATGATTATGAAAATATAATATTAAGAATGAAATTTAAAACTAGAATATTGATTTTATTTGTTATACAGAACCATGGCATGAAAAATATCAAAAATAACAATTATTAAATAACCCTTTGAAAAGAAAACCATTACAATAATTGAATGGAAAATTAATTTAAATAAAGTATAAAAATAAAAAATAAAATTAGTTTAATATGATATACATTAACAACCAATTTGGAACAATTCAAACCCGAAATTCTGAATTCTTTTTGGATAAATATTCCTTCCATCAAAAATAATCTTTTGATTCAATCTTTTTGAAAGTTCATCCAAATCAAGACTCCTGAACTCTTTCCATTCAGTAATTAATATTAATGCATCAGCACCATCAAGTGCATCATATTTGGATTTGGTAAATTGAATGTTTTCATCATCCAAAACCTGTTTGAATGTTTCAATCGCTTTTGGATCATATGCTTTTATATGAGCCCCTCTTTTTATTAATTCATTTATTATTGTAATTGAAGGAGCACATCTTACATCATCAGTTTGAGGTTTAAAGGAAAGACCCCATACAGCAAAGGTGAAATTACTTAAATCATCACCAAATCTTAAAGTAATCTTATCAACAATAATCATTTTTTGAGTTTCATTAACCTCATCCACCATTGATAAAATACTTGGAATATAACCATTTTCTAAAGAAGTATTAATTAAACCCTTTACATCTTTAGGAAAGCATGACCCCCCATATCCACAGCCAGCATAAATATATTTATAACCTATACGTTTATCCGAACCAATACCCAAACGAACATTTTGAATATTAGCACCAGTTTTTTCACAGATATTGGCAATTTCATTCATAAAAGATATTTTAGTTGCAAGCATTGCATTTGCAACATATTTGGTCATTTCAGCACTTTTAACATCCATGACAATGAACCTATCATGATTTGCTACAAATGGAGCATACAACTCTTTTAAAATATTTGTTGCATTTTCAGATTCTGTTCCGATAATTACTCTGTCTGGATGTAGACAATCTTCAATGGCAACTCCTTCTTTTAAAAATTCAGGATTGGATGCTATTTCTATATCAATATTATTCTTTTTATTTTCATTGATTATTTCTTTGATTTTAAAACCCGTACCTACAGGAACCGTTGATTTAGTAACTATTAATGAATCTTTAGTTATATTTTCAGCAATCTGACGAGAAGCCGTGAAAACATAAGATAAATCAACTTTGCCCCCATCTGTTTCAGGAGTACCTACCGCAATGAATATAACAGTAGAATTGTCTAATGCTTCTTTTAGATTAGAAGTA
>JAFUBV010000157.1 GCA_017460025.1 Methanobrevibacter sp.
AAGTGCAAGATGCGGTTTGTTTAATAAAACACCGACCTTAGATTGTATGAATAATTTGGTATACTGAGGCAACTCATCGTAGATGTCCTTTCTCATGATTTCAATTATTGGATAAAAGTCGGCGATATCGGGATCGGATGTGATAGGCGCAACTGTAGTTCCTGAAGATTTGGAATACAATACTGTCAGCGGTGCATTTCTGATATCAAATGC
Organism: Methanobrevibacter sp.; assembly: GCA_017460025.1. GTDB lineage: Archaea > Methanobacteriota > Methanobacteria > Methanobacteriales > Methanobacteriaceae > Methanocatella. The sequence continues at coordinate 214 of JAFUBV010000157.1, forward strand.
AATATAATCCTTTTCACCAAGCATTGATCCTCCGTCTGCATGGGTTGTTCCCAAAAAGTCAATATTGTCCACACCATAGTAAGCCTGAATCTCTTCTATCGGCTGAACTGACTTGTTTGAGACATATGCCAACTGTTTGATGTAGCTTAATGTCCTGTATGATTCCACCATTATTGTTAAATCTGCCCCTGCACCGGAACTTCCCTTGAATGCTTCCTGTGCCTTGATTACAAACTGTCCGAAAGCCTCCATTGTATCTTCGGTTTGTGTGGTATTGTATTTCGGAACCTTTGCTGAGCTGACGATTGTATCGTAGATATTATATTCTATTTTGTTTGCGATGAGTGTTGCCACATCCGCCAACAGGTCTTCAAAAGAGATTCTGTCACTGTCAAAGACATCCTTGTTGACGTTTAATACTCCTCCGACTGTGTCTATACTGATGGTGTCGGTTACAGGTTTTCTGATGTTCAGCTCCTGTAATGAAGCTCCAGGTGCTAAATCTTTTGCTTCACCCAGCAATCCTTTTTTGATGGCCTCATCAAGATTGATGTTCTGTCTGAAGTAGGTATAGTAATCTGAATTTTCCTTGATTTCCTGTTTTGGAAAGAGTCTTGCCAGCCTTAACCTTTTTGCTGACTCATCAGTAATGGTCTGGGCTATTACCTCGTTTTGAACTTTGGTATCGTTTCCTTTGGTTATCATTTAAGCCTCACCTATGTCATATGGTCTGAAGACCTCAATGTAATTGTATGCATCTGAGCTTTCTACAGGATGCATTGCAATGTATTCTCCGTCATCAGATTTGATGGCTCCAGTTGATGTTAATGCAATTCTGTCATTAACGTTAATGTTTGACAAACCTGATGCCAATTTCAATCTGAATAAATGTCCAAGGACTAGAATTGCAGTTTTTCTTCTGCCTCCGGTCATGGTTACCGGATCATTAACTGCAATGCCCAAAATGATTTCTGAATTTTCATCAGTGTATTTTTTAACGGTCGGTTTTCCGATATTGGAGTTTTCGGATAATGTTACGGCATCATCAACTTTAACTTTGACTCCAGAGTATTCATAGCCTGGAGTTTCACCGGTTGGAGTGGTGACAGTAGTTTCAGTGATGGTGCCTTCATCTAGCAAGAAGGTTGTGACTTCTTTTCTCTCTTCAAGTAAAATAATTGAATCTGCCATTTGGATAATGCCTCCACTTAAATTATTTATTATGTAATTTATTATATAATTTATTATTTATTATATATAAAGATTTATATATTAAGGCTACTTTTTTTATGGAAAACGTTTTATTTGAAATTGAAGAAACTAATAATGAGGTGCGTGAAATGGAAAAAACAATTGAAGAATGTCTTAATGTTTTATATAAGTTAGGTGTAGTGCAGGGCGAACATAACATCAACTGGGCCGACGAATATAATTTACTTGAACATTCCAGAAATTACTATGATAAAATAAAAGCCATTGCAGATGAATATGATGTTGAATTTGATTATCAGCTTGAAGACTATCGTGAAGATTCAGATGATGATGAGTATTTCCTGTGGGACAGAATGGGATTTCACTTGAATGAAATTACCCAAGAACATATCTTAAACATGATTCGCTTAAAAGGATAGAATAGAAATAAGACAAGAATTATTAAGGATTATTTATAAGTTTCTCTTTGACTTATTTCAATATT
>JAFUBV010000158.1 GCA_017460025.1 Methanobrevibacter sp.
ACAGTGCTCTAAAAGGTAACCTTTTTAATAAACAAATTAAAATTTAATAATATGAGAGTAATTTTAGCAGGAACCGGTAGTGCAGTTGGAAAGACAACAATTGCAACAGGAATAATGAAAGCCTTATCCGAGAAATTTAATGTGCAGCCATTTAAGGTAGGACCAGACTACATTGACCCATCTTACCACACTTTAGCAACCGGAAACACTTCCAGAAACCTGGATTCTTTTTTTATGCATGACGGACAGGTTAGAGATTCATATAATAAAGCGATGGTTGACAAAGATATTGCGGTTATTGAAGGAGTTAGGGGATTATATGAAGGAATTGATTCCATCAATGATATCGGAAGTACTGCTTCAATTGCAAAATCTCTTAAAGCTCCTGTTATTCTGATAATTAACTCAAGAAGCCTGGTTAAAAGTGCCGCTGCATTGGTTTTAGGTTTTAAAAGTTTAGATCCTGAAATCAATATTGCCGGAGTGATTCTCAATAAAGTCAAAAACAAGGCGCATTATGAAAAAACAAAACGTTCCATTGAAGAAATCACAAAAACAGAAGTTATCGGCGGAATAATACGTGACGATAATATTTCAATAGAACAGAGACATTTGGGTCTTGTTCCTGCACGTGAGAGAGAAAACTCTTTAAAATTTATTGATATATGGTGTGAAACAATAAAAAATTCAATTGATTTGGACCGTTTGGTTGAAATTGCAAAAACAGCACCAAAATTTAACTCTGATTTATAGCCTATTTGGAATAAATTAAATAAGCAAAAGGTTAAAATCGGAGTCGCATATGATGAAGTATTTAATTTCTATTATAAGGAAAACATAGAATCTTTAGAATCAAATGGTGCTAAAATAGAATATTTCTCACCTTTAAATGACGAAAATTTGCCTGATATTGACGGATTGTATATTGGCGGAGGATATCCCGAACTGTTTTCAAAAGAGCTATCAAATAATGAAAGCATGCTTAAAGATATCAAGGACTTCCATCTGGATAACCACCCTATCTTTGCTGAATGTGGTGGTTTAATGTATCTTATGAAATCAATTCACGAAGATGCTGTTGTGAATGTATATCCTTACAAGTCAATTTTAACAGACCGTGTGCAAGCTCTAAAATACACTATTGCTGAAGTCCAAAAAGACAATATAATTTCCAAAAAAGGAGAAGTGTTCCATGGACATGAATTCCACTATTCAAAAGTAATAGTTGACGCTCCACAACATGATTTTGCATTTAAGATAACTCGCGGAAAAGGATCATATGATTTCCAGGACGGATTCATGGAAAAAAATACTTTGGCAAGTTATGTGCATACCCATGTAGCTGCAATGCCTAACTTCGGAGGAAACCTATGTATTTCGGCAAGAGAAAAATAGACTTTTTCCATCCGTATATTATACCAATAGCAATACTGGTCTTTTTAGTGATGGGCTATATCGGATCATTCAATTACAGATTCGAAGATCCGCTTAATACCCCAACCATTTTAACAGTCATCTTTGCAGCAGCATTATTTGCGATAGCGGCTTTTATAGTTTCAAAAAAATTTACAATAGAAAAAACTCCCGAAATTAATTTTCTATCGGAAAAGATTTTGGTAATATTTATCATATTAGCATTAGCTTTACAAAGCCTTAATATGGTATTGCTTGGAGGAATACCTTTATTTGATAGTGTATTAAAAGCAAATGCAACAACTAATTTATGGAGAATTGCATATCCGTTATTTTTAATTTTAATAAATATATTAATTGCCAAATACTATAACCGTAAATATTTACTTTTAGTTTTGCTTGGAGCATTAGTTTTCGGGCTTAATGGATACAGAACTTCAGTAGTAGGAATTCTGGTCAGCGTATTCATCAGCATGTATTATATTGGAAAAATTTCCCAAAAATTTGGAATTCTATTCGTTATAATAATTGCAATCGGAGGCCTTGCCATAGGCTATATTGCATCACAGTCCATTGCAACACAGACCTGGACACTGAATCCTGTTGAATTAGTATTTTACAGAGCAGCATTTACACAGGAAGTGCTTGAAAAAATCATCCCTCTTGCAGGAACAACAAATGGACATATATTATCAATGATTTTCTCATCAGGGAGCCCGAGATCATTTATAGGAAATTATGTGCTCCATTATGATGTCTGTCTGACTTCAACAATGTTTGGACCTGTGCTGCTTGATTTTGGATACATAGGCCTTACAATCCAAATGCTGTTTATGGGAGCATTCTTAAAAATAATACATTCAATTGCTAAAAGTGGTGTGGGAATCGGTATCTATTCAATAATATTAACTCATACATTAATATGGATTGAAACAGGACCAACTGACATTATGATTTGGTTTTTATATCTTTTAGGATTGATATTGATATTAATAATCAAATATAAAAAATAGTAAAAAAAAGTATTTGTAATCTATACAAATATTAAAATAATCAATATTATAAGTGAAATAAAGAATATTACAGTACCACGAGTAATAAAGAACCTTGATCTATCTGCAAATATGAATGTCAATCCATATGATAGAGCCAAAGCTACAATCATTTCAATTAAACCACTTATACCATAATCTATTTTTAATACATTGCCGAACAGGTAAGACAATAAATATGAAACAATTACAACTAAAGCAATAGTGACAAAAGCATTGCTTAAAATCGGCTGAAGACGGTCAAACCAAGATGGACCTGAAGAGTAACCATAATCATACAAGTTTGCGGGATAAAGTCCATTACTTTGTTTATTTCTTTTAAATCTATTTAAAAATAAAAGCGGTGAATTGCTTGAGTTATATTCTTCAACTTGAGGATATAATGTATTTTTATAAACAACAGGATTTTCATCTCTTCTGCGCATGATATATTCCATATCTGAAGCATCGTAATTATATTCAGGATATTCCTCTTCAATATATGAAACTTCACCTGAAGAGTAATCACTGTCCAAAGTAGTTTGTTGGGAATTGTCCTGATATTTTTTAGCTAATTCCACCAGATTATCCCTATCGACTAATTTGATATTTTTTCTTAAAGCATAATTGGTAGCCTGATTATTAAAGTAAGCTGATGTAACGATAGCAACTTTTGAAGCTTTTAGGCTTTCTGCCACATCTTCCATTTCCCTTAAAATATCAATTCCAACTTCAAACTCTTTATCATAGTTATTACATGCCATAACTACACCAAAATCACCAATTGTAGTTGGTAGAACAGCATATATGTCAATAACCTTTTGTGAAGTCTTAAAGTTTTTATATACTTTAAAACCAGAATCCTCCATAACTTTAGCTATAAAATTAATTAATTGTGGTTTCTCCAAAATTCCACCCGCATGTGTTTCACTTTATTATTAATTTATAAATGAAATTATTATTAAAGTTTATTATTAAAAAAATTAAAATAAAGAAAATTTAATTTCTCTTATATACAATAAAACCTACAACACAAACAATAATAATAACCAAAATTATTCCAATGGTAGTGAAATCAAAATTATTGTTTTGAGAGGTTATATTTGTCATGTTATCTGATGTTGTATTATTCACAG
>JAFUBV010000159.1 GCA_017460025.1 Methanobrevibacter sp.
ATTGGCTTCTGGACACAAGCCTAGATGAGGTCTATTGGCCCTGCAGTCACTCGAGAGCAATCCCCAGCTTTCCTTCGCAACTCGAATTGAAGATTGGACTATTGCTGCCTTGTTGTCAGCAACCACACTGTTTGAAGACAGCTCCAATGAGCGGTTATAGCATTTTTCAGCGTCTTAAAATCTGTTAATGCTTTCAAGAATGATTGCCTTTCTGTTCCAGTCATTATAATTCCTGTCATTTAAATCCAGTGCCATATCGATGTAGCGAAGGGCTTCATCATCATTGCCGTCCATATGCAGACCCCATGCCTTATCTGAATATATCTCGGATTGGCTTAAAGAGCAATCTGACGGTTCATCATCTTCGTATCTGCGACCCCAGTTCTGGGCATCCATGAATGCTCCGTGAACGTCATCAACTGGATCTCCAATCTGCCATTCCCTCATAATTTAGTGCCTCCCATTACATATTTGATTTTTCATCAATTAATTTGCATACCTCTTTAAGATACTTCAGATTGCATTTATAAACTACTTCCGGACTCGGATTAATAGCAAAAATTTCATCAAAATCAGAATCGCCTTTTTCATACTCTTCAATTTCTCTAATTAGACAATCCCTTTCCTCAATCAGTTCTTCAAGACTTGCCTTTGACATGGCCTTTGCATAGTGTGACGGATCAATCATCATTGTTTTTACTCCAAAGTGTTTAAACATTCGTGAAATAATATCAGTTTTAAAATTTCCACTTGAATCAGTTTTGTTAATATTATTTATATCAACACGTTAATAACAATTTCCATACATTACACTTTGAAATGCTAAAATCATGAAAAAAATAGTTAGATAAAAATCAATGCCTACAGCATGCATTCGCATGCCGGAACAGATAGACATTGATAAATTCATTTATCAAAATTTTAGAATTTAACTATCCATGAATGGAGTTTTAAACTCTGATAAATAATATGAAATATATGATATATAAAAGTTATTATTTTTATTTTATAAATTGTAGGAAGTGTCCATTATAACCCAACAAACCCAAATACAACCACATCTGGTCATCGATAAACAATAATTATAATATTCGAAGATTCCTACAATTTAAAGGAGAAATCAATTCAGTGGGTTAGTCATATATAATCCATATGATGTAGAATGCTAAACACCATGAAAATATGATGTATATAAGCACCACAATCCAAAATCTCTTTTGGACTTTCATAAAGATTCCTCCATTTTGATAAATGAAAATGCCAAGAGAATATTCAATTAAAACTACTGTTTTAAATCTAATCATTGGCAATATTATTCTGTTCAAAATAAATATCACCCCCTTGGTCAAGAGTTTGATTAGATATATGTTTGATTTAATGCCTTAAATACTTTTATTTAATCTATCATGAGGTAAATATTCTAATCATCGAGTAAAAAAAGTCATATGTTGTTTAAAATAAAATTATAGATATTAGAACTATTATTATTTATTTTCAATGATTTCTTTTAGCTCTTTAATTTCCTGTTTAAGCTCATCAATAGTTTCCTCGTTTTTCAAAAGCTGCTTGTTTACCTCACTTAGCTCCTCTTTAAGCTCAATGATATGAAAACTGCCTTCCTTTAACAGGTTATCCATGAAATAGGTTGACATAGCCCCTGTAATGGCACTGAAAATGAATACTCCAACAATCAAAAGAATCAGGCTGATGATTTTACCTGATAATGATACAGGCGTAATGTCACCATATCCTACAGTGGTGAGGCTTACAACGACAAACCAGAGATTATCAAAGAGGTTGTTCATTCCCGGATCAATCACATAAAGGCTTAAAGTCGAACCTATGATAATTAAGATGAAAACTGCCAGTATCTCATCAAGATGAGTGTCCTTTAAAAATTTTCCGATGACCGTGAAATACTCACTTACTAAAAACAGTATCCTGAATAGTCTGATTAGTCTCAGATATCTCAAAAATATGAACGGAGATAATATTATGTCAAACGGAATGGATGCGATAAGCTCAAGCCAGTTTTCCTTAAAGTACTGTTTTTTATTGTCTGATTTGAAAAATCCGTAAAAGAA
>JAFUBV010000160.1 GCA_017460025.1 Methanobrevibacter sp.
AGTACAAAACCTAATGTTCACCATTGTAGCTTCATATAACTTAATAAGATTATTTAATCTTATTAAAGAAAATAAAATAGATTTACACTCAGTGATTAGTTCAATAAACTTCATTGCACTGACTTGAAAAATTAATTATTAAAAAAAAACAAAAAAGGAGAAAATGAAAAATGTTCAAAATTAATTAATTTCTGCCAACACTCGATTTTCAATAAAAAAATAAGGTAAAAGAAATTTAGTTTAAAATTTCTTTCATGTGTGCAACACGTTTTTCAACTAGTTCTTCGGTACCGACATCGCGTCTGTGGTATACATTTCCTTTGACATAGTCACATGCCTTTTCAGCTATTTCTTCTGCTTCGGAAATGCTTTCTCCGCTTGCAACGATACCTAAAGCCCTGGAACCTGATAAGTGAATTCCGTCATCTTCAAGTCCGACGGCCGCATAGAATACTTTTGCACCCATATCCTCAATGGATTTTTCATCAACTTCAATCAGTTCTCCCGCATATTCGGTTTCAGGATATCCATCAGGTACAATGTATTTGCACACGCTTGCTTTTGGTTCAAATTCAACTTCTCCTAAAGTTCCGTCAACGATTGCCTTACATACATCAATCAATGGAGTTTTAAGCAGTGGCAATACATTCATTGCTTCAGGATCACCGAATCTTGCATTATACTCAATTAAGCGAGGTCCGTCTGCGGTAAGCATGAACTGGCCGTAAAGAATACCTTTGTACGGTTTTGCCTCTTCAGCTATTGCCTTAATGGTGTCTTCCATGATCTTAACGGCTTTGTCATAGTCTTTTTGTGTCATGAATGGTAAAAGTCCGTTTGCATCTGAGTATGAACCCATTCCTCCGGTGATTGCACCTTGATCTCCTTCAAATGCATGCGGATGGTCTTGAGCTGCCGGCATTGGAGCCAAGTGTTCGCCGTCACAGAATGCCTGGATGGTAAATTCTTCACCGATTACTCTTTCTTCAATAATAACCTGTGCAAATCCACCCATTGCATTGTCAATTACTTCTTTTGAGTATTCTTTTGCTTCATTATTGTCTTTTAGGTGATCTCCGACAATCTTAACTCCTTTTCCGCCTGTCAATCCTACAGGTTTTACTACAACATCACGGTCAAAGTCATCTAAAAATTCGCTTAAATCCTCATAATTATCGAAAACTCTGTATATTAATGAGCCGTCAATTTCATAATCTTCAAAGAGTTTTCTCATGAATGATTTATCGGTTTCTATTCTTGCAGCACTTTGGCATGGTCCTACACATTTGATTCCGTTTTTTTCAAGTTCATCAACGATTCCCTTTTCAAGGGGAGCTTCAGGACCGATAAATGCGATTTCAATGTCATTTTCTTTAGCGAATTCGGCTACTTTTTCAACTTCACCTTCATCGCCTTGTTTAAACTCTGCAATTTTACTCATTCCAGGGTTTACTTTACTCATATAACAGTATAACTCAACATCATCCTTTAAAGCATCAGCAATGGCATGTTCACGAGCACCTGTTCCAACAACTAAGACTTTCATAATAAGATTCTCCTTATATAAAATGTATATTTTTAAAAATATTTAATCGTTACTTCATAGTTTATGAAATATTCATGAATTCCATTATATTTTTGTGAAATCTTTTATTATGCTTTACCATATTGTCTTTTTACATATTCTGGATTTCTATAAAAAACAAAACCATAATCTATGATATTCATATCGTCAGTTGCTTTAAAAGGCATATCTCTGTGAGAATACTCACTAATTTGATTTGCATTCATGCAGCTTAATTCATTGATGACTTCATTTATTACAATGAATTCTTCTTCACTGAAGTTAACTGAAGGTTGTTTTAACGAGGAATAATTGTACTAACTCTTCCTAATGGAAATATTTTTAGTTGTCACGTTAATTTTTCCTTCATCCATTAATTCTTTTAAAGCTGCATCGAAATGTATTGGTGCTGGACCACGCGGTAATTTTCGATAGGATTCATTAGTAAGGGATTTTTCGTATAACTCATAATAATTGAAATCTGAGAAGTATAATATGTTATATAAGAATATTTTTTCTTTTGTATCGCACTCATGAATAATGTAATGCAATACTTCTTTGAATTTTTCTAAATCCATTTATTAATCCTCCTGGGGGTTTTTTTTAAAATTTTTGGTAAGTATGTATTTATACTTATTTTTCAAGATTTTATAATTTTTTATATCTTAAATTGTATTTTCCACCCATCAACTCATGTAAATTCAAATAAAGGAATTATGTAAAATAAAAAGTTTTATATATGTACACATATAAATCCTTCAATTATGTTACATGAAGTAAATATTCAACAACCAATTAGTAAAAGTGTTAGTACAAAATTGGCTGAACAGGAGTATAATCGGATTAATGAATTAGTTGCTGATGGTTTATTTTTAAATAGTGCTGATTTTGTAAGAGAAGCTATTAGAGAAAAATTGAAAACTTATGATGAAGTAGTTATTTTAAGAGAAATACCGTACATGCAAATGAAACAAGAAATTATAGAATACGTTAAAAAAAATCCTGAAGTGGATGCGGTAGATATAGCAGATGATTTATTATTAGATGCTTTTGAAGTAAATGATATTTTAGTTGAATTAATTAATGAAGGCATATTTGGTGAGGTATAGATAGCATGACAACATACCATGAAACTGGAGATAAGATTAAAGGATACAAAATTTTATGTGAGGCAAGACAAATCAAACCTCCAAAAGTAATACCAAAAACAGGAAGACACAAAGCACAGAGAACAATTTTAAAGGATAATGCAGAAGCAACGATATTAGCAAAAGTTAAATATATAGGGGATTAATTTTTAAGTATAACAACTTTATTAAATTCATTTGCATCTTTAACCTATTATTAAAAAACCATTGCACCATGATTGTTTGAATCATTGATTTTAAAAATATTTATATATTAACACTTGCATATACAAGAGTACAGTTGCATATGCAAGAGAGGTAGATTATGGAAAAGAATTCAAATATAGAAATGATTACAGGAGACCCTAAAAAAGCAATAAACAAACTATCATTACCAATTATTGCCAGTATGTTTTTAATTTTTGCAAACAATATCATTGACAGTATCTGGGTTGCTGGACTTGGTCCGCAACCATTGGCAGCTCTAGGATACATAACACCGCTTTTCATGATAATCGTCGGATTCGGAAACGGTATCGGTGCAGGTGGTAATTCGCTTATATCACGTTTTATCGGAGCCGAAAACAGAGCTTCAGCAAACAATGCGGCGATACACAATTTGATATTAAGTGTTATAGTATCAATTTTCATTACAATCATTTTCCTTGCATTTATGAAGCCTCTGCTCATTTTGATGGGTGCGGAAAGTGTATTGGATTATGCTATGGAATATGGATTTATTGTATTTGCTTGGACTATTGCACTTTTAATGCCTCCGATTGTAGGCGGAGCATTCAGGGCTGAAGGAGACATCAAAAGGGCAACACTACCTATTGCACTTGCCGCTATAATAAACATGATTTTAGATCCTATATTCATCTACACATTGAATATGGGAATTGCGGGAGCGGCATGGGCAACAGCTCTGGGACCATTCATAAGCCTGCTTCTGATGTTTTACTGGATATTCGTCAAAAAAGACACATATTTATCCTATGATTTCAAAGACTTTACAAATGACCTGACAATGTATAAGGACATTTTAGTTGTCGGTATTCCGGCAAGCCTTGAGCAGCTGGTTTTATCAGTCTTGACAATATTCGTTAACTTCATGCTTACAATCGTTTCAGGTCCGGTTGCAGTTGCCGTATATACTGCAGGATGGAGAATAGTAAACATTGGAATGCTTCCGGCAATAGGTGTTGGAACGGCAGCTATTTCTGTTGCAGGTGTGGCATTTGGAGCAAGAAAATATGAAAACCTGAGAGTTGTTGCAAGATACGCCGTAAAGGTCGCTTTGATAGCATCAATAATAGTATGTATCATATTAATAGCATTTGCAAATCAGATTGCAGTTATATTCTCATATTCCGAAAGCAGCGCTCAACTGCAGCCGCTGATAGTCAGTTTCCTGCAGCTGATGAGTCTATTCATATTATACGTTCCCTTCGGAGCAAGTGCAGGAAACGTATTTCAGGGAGTTGGAAAAGGAACAATCTCATTTATCCTGACCACATTCAGGGAATTCATACTGGTATTGGTATTCGCTTACCTTTTAGGATTCGTCTTCAATATGGGCGAGTTCGGAATATACTGTGGAATGCTTCTGGGAGGCGGAATAGGATCTCTGATATGTTATGCATGCATTGAACTGTATATTAACAAACTGATAAGGAGTGCTTCAAATGGATGATAATGTTCCAACCGTTCCATTGGTTTCAATACTTTACAGGGAACATGCAAAATTCTTGAATGATAAATTAAAGGATGAAAACCTAAGCTTTGGCCTTTACCCATTGCTTATTAAAATCTATAAAAATCAGGGGATAATCCAGGAGCAGCTGGCACAATCCTTTCATTTAAACGAAAGTACTATTACCAGAAACCTTAAAAAGCTTGAGGATAAAGAATTTATTGAAAGAATTCCTGATAAGAGAACTAAACGGATAGAGATTACTGATAATGGCCGTAAAATCGCACAAAAAGTCATGGATTTGGATGAATTATGGGATGATAAAATTAAAGATATTATCGGGCTTGAAGAATATGATAATTTTTTAAATACTCTAAAAAAGATTAATGAGGGACTGTTATGAATCAAACAATTGAAGATTTAAAAACTAGAAGAAGTATACGTAAGTTTAAAGATGAACAAATTAGTGATGAGGATTTAAATACAATTTTGGAGACTGGTACCTATGCCCCAACAGGACGTGGTGCCCAAAGTCCAAAGATTGTTGTTATTCAAAATCCTGACACAATAAAGGAACTGTCTGACTGGAACAGGAGCTTTTTCCCGATTGAAGTTCCTGATGATTTGGATCCTTTCTATGGCGCCAAAACCCTTCTGATAGTTCTGGCTGATAGTGAAATGCCGACATATGTTGAAGATGGTGCAAGTGTGCTTGCTGTTCTGGTCAATGCTGCCCATGCAGTTGGCGTCGGTTCCTGCTGGATTCACCGTGCAAGAGATGAATTTGCATCCGAAAAAGGTAAGGAATTGCTTAAGCAGTGGGGAATTCCTGAAAGATATGAAGGAATCGGTCATGTTGTTTTAGGCTATCCGGATATGGATGCGCCTGAACCGCTTCCAAGAAACGAGGATTATATTCATTTTGTAGATTAAATTGGTATAAATATTTAAATATTTATATTTACATAATCTTTAATTGAAAGATTTGGGAGGTAAAAATTATCATCTCTTATGTCCTTGTCCTGATGAGGGGCATTACTGGTGGCATAGGAGTTCTCTAATCTTTTTATAAATTTTTATCAATATTTCTATAGTTCTGTATTAAAAAATCAATTTATTTGTTTTGTTTTTTGATATTTGCTATTATCAGGAAATATACGAAATATAATCTATTTTCGAATGTGTATTCTCCTATTCCTTTGTTATTTGTTGGTATTATAATGTTTAGTTCTTTCATACGTATTAGGAAGTCGTCAAAAACTCTTTGTTCATTTTTATTTAATATTTTTTTTATCTCAGATTTTTTAAAGGTTATTGTTTTGTTTTCTCCTAGTTTTAGCAAAATACTTTCATAATATTTGCTTTTTATCCTGTTTAGTTTTTGTCTTATTTGTTTATTTCCTAGTTCTATTGCAGCATCCAATATTCCATTTAGTGCTGTTTTTTCGGTGATTTCGTTATTTTGTATGTTCCAGAATATTCCATCACCTATTTGTTGCATTATTAGGGGCATTCCCCATGAGTAGTATACCATTTGTGTTAAAGCAGTTTCATCTATTATTTCTATGTTGTTTTCTTCGAATGTTTCTTGGAAGAATTCTTCGATATCATTGTTTTCCAGGTGATCTATTTCTATTAGATGGAAAATTCGTGCGAATGATTGATTTTGTTGAGATAGTTTGTCAAAGTTGTCAGGGTAGCTTACCAGTGTGAATGCTATAGGTACTTTTTCATGACTGAAATCTATGGTATCTGACAGGCTTTTATACCAGTTTGCAAAGTCTGGTGTATCTGATAGGCCATTTATGTCATCGATTATTATGAATAGACCTTTTTTATCTTTAAGTGACTTACTTATGTTTATTATGAACTTTGAAAAGTCTTTTTTCACATTTTTTATTAGTTCTGGTTTATTTTTTAAGGATATCCCTACTCCAGGTACTTTTATTTCAGTCACATTTTCCACCAATGTTTCTATTATTTTTTTACCCCAAGTTTCTTTGTG
>JAFUBV010000016.1 GCA_017460025.1 Methanobrevibacter sp.
GAATCCATGCGCCTTAAAGATCTTGCAGTAATTTTGGCTGGAACATCCCAGTATGCTGATGCAATTCCTCCTGCAATGGCTGCCTGAGTATCTGCATCACCGCCTAATGATACGGCATTTCTGATAGTGTCCTCAAAATCCTTAGCCTCTAAAAAACAGATGATTGATTCGGGAACTGAACCCTTGCATGAAACGTCAAAGGTGTAGTCTGGTCTGATATCATCGATTTTTCGACTTAAATCGTATTGATAGTTAATTTCAATGTGGTCTTTTATCTCATCCTTACTTGCACCAATTCTTGCCAGATATATTGCATCGCAAGTTGCCAATGCTCCTTTGATTCCTTCAGGATGATTATGTGTTATTACTGCAGACATTTCAGCCAGCCTTTGAGCTTCATCCAGTGAGTCAGCAACCCAAGCGCATGGGCTTACCCTCATGGCTGATCCGTTTGCCCAGCTGCCGTATGCTTGCGGATCATCCTGAGACAGCCATTTTCGAAACATTCCGCCATAGCCAGCATTAGGATATCTTAAACCGAATTTTTTCACTTCACCCACCAAAACATCAGCCGAATCCTTATTTTTGAGAAGCCATGATGCAATGGCTAATGTCATTACAGTGTCATCCGTAAAAGTAGAGTATTCGTTGAATAATCTGAAGTCTTTTGTTTTTATTGAATTGAATTCTCTGCTTGAGCCGATAATATCTCCGGCAATAGTACCAATTATACCCTTCATAGCAATAAGTTTATAATATACAAAAATATAAAGTTTGTGGAAAAAAAGAAAAAAATAGAAAGATTATGATTGTCTTTCTAATACAAAATCAGCAATGTCAGCAAGTACCTGTTTACTTGAAGAATCAGGTAATATTTCAAGTACTTCTTTAGCTTTGTTAACAGAATCTAGTGCAAGATTTCTAGCATATTCAATTGCACCACATTTTGTTAGAATTTCAATAGCTAAATCTATATCATCTTGTGAATTATTAGTATCTTTTAATATTTCTAATAATTTTTCAGCATCTTCACCTGCAGATGAAAGACCGTTGATTGCAATTATAGTCATCTTTCCTTTTCCGATGTCGGAACCTATAGGTTTTCCTAAAGTTTCTTCGTCACTTGCAATATCAAGATAGTCATCCTGAATCTGGAAAGCAAGCCCAATGAGTCTACCATACTCATACATTGCATCAATTACTTCATCGGAAGCTCCGCCCATAATAGCTCCAACTTTGGTGGCCGCTGCAATTAAAGCACCGGTTTTTTTGAAAATCATTTCCATATATTCATCTTCACTTACATCAAAACGATCTTCAAAGCCCATATCCAAAGCCTGACCTTCACATATTTTGACACATGCATCTGCAACTGTAGCCAAAGCGCTGTTGATTTGAGCTGGAGAGGTCAATTCCTGATTTGAATTGATGATAATTTCAAACGCTTTTGAAAATAATGTATCTCCTGCCAAAATAGCTACATCATCGCCCCAAACATTATGAACAGAAGGCATTCCTCTTCTCATATCATCCTGATCCATGATATCATCATGAATTAAAGAAAATGTATGGATGAGTTCAATAGCAGAACCTGCTTTAAGTGCATTTTCTTTTTGACCGCCTACAGCTTCAGCAGTTATCAAACTTAAAGCCGGTCTAAGCATTTTTCCTCCAGCTTTAGTTAAATAAATTGAAGCTTCCTGAAGATTATCAGGAGTGATAACTCCTAACTCCTCTTCAATTGTTTTAATGATATCAGGTGAATAACTACCCAATACCTCTTTTACATCACTCATAATACCTACCTATCCTTAACTTCTAAAAACTTGTGCTTGAGAATTTCTTAAAATATGAACATCATAACCAATTCTGTAACCTTCTTCCTCAGCAAGCTCACCATATGCGGCAAGCATTGATAAATCTCCGTGAGCAGGAATGATATGCTGAGGTTTTAACATACGTAAGAATTCCCTGTGGTCTTCTCTTCCGGCGTGACCTGAAACGTGGGCATTAGGATAAATTCTAGCACCTTTTGATTGCAATCTCCTTTCCATAATATGCCTGTTTGCAGCATTGGTTGGATTAGGAATGATTGGTGCGGAAATAATTACATTGTCACCAGGTTTAATATTGAATGGAGTTCTTCCACTGGCTATCCTTGGCAATAATGCATCAGGTTCACCCTGGTGACCTGTGGTTACAAGCAAGTATTTGTCACGTGCCTCATCTGCTTCCATCAAAGCCCTGTTCACTGCTTTAGGACTTCCATAAATACTTGCATTCTTTGGTAACTTTAAAATACCATGTTTTTGAGCAATACCACAGAAACGTTCCATTGATCTTCCCAGGAAAAATATTTCTCTGTGGGATTTTTTAGCAATGTCTGCAATTGCCTGAACTCTTTCAACATGTGATGAAAATGTAGTGACTATCATACCTGTCTTTTCGTGAAGAGGTCCTCTCATTACATCTTCCAGAATATTTCGTGCAATACGTTCGGAATGTGTTTTAACCTCATCATAATTTTTGGCATTTGTAGTTTCTACAATTAAAACAAGCACTCCTTTCCTACCTAATTCCTTTAATCTCCTATAATCAGGTGGCGGAGAAACTTTTTGATGATTATCAAATTTAAAATCCAATGCATAAACAATAATACCTTCAGGAGTATGCAATACCGGAAATACTGCTTGAGGTATACTGTGAGTTGACTGAACAAATTCTAAAGTAATGTCTTTGGAAAGTTTTATTTTTCCTCCAGGGTTTAAAACCTTAATAGGATTTTTTACTTTGAATTTACGTTCACCCTTAATCTGTTTTTCAATTAATGCCGCAGTATAAGGTGTTCCGATTAATGGAGCATCATATCTGTGTGCCAGTTTGGCTACAGCCCCAATATGGTCCAAGTGACCATGAGAAAAAACAATTCCCTTAACTTTACCGTCGACATCTTTCATTAGAGTATCATCAGGAATAACTCCCCTTTCGATTAAGTCGAGACTATGCATTCTATCGATGTCTGTATCTTCATGCATACTAATTCTGTCAAGATGAATACCCATATCAAAAATAATAACATCTTCGCCAATCTTGACAGCAGTCATGTTTTTACCGACTTCCTGATATCCTCCTATTGCGATTACTTCAACGCTCATTTGTTTCTATCTCCTTGAATAATTCTCTGTGTTGATTCCTCTATCATTAAGCCATTGTTTTGTTTTTCCGCTTATGACTAATTTTGAATGTTTTAATTCCTCAATATTGTTTGCTCCAACTAAAAACATGGCTATTCTTAATGAATCATTGAATCTGTTAATGAAATGATTTAATTCTTCTTGTGAAATTGATTTTTTTAAGAATGGTAATGCCATACCAACACTATCTGCTCCAAGAGCAATAGCCTTAGCTGCTTCAAGGCCGGAACGTATTCCGCCTGATGAAATAACTGGAACATCCACAGCATTAACTACTTCAGCAGTGGAAATAGCTGTAGGAATTCCCCAATCCCAGAACAATTCACCATAATATTTGTCTTCAGACCTGTATGTTTCAACAGCGGCCCAACTTGTTCCTCCTGCTCCCTCAATATCAATATAACTAATTCCAGCATCAACCAATTGTTTTGCAGTTTCTGCAGAAATGCCGCAACCGGTTTCTTTTGCCATTACTGGAATATCAACTAAATCTGTAATTTTTGAAATTAAATCCAAATATCCTCTTGCATCTAAATCGCCTTCAGGCTGGATAGATTCTTGAAGAGGATTTAGATGAATAGCTAAAATATCTGCATCTAAAATCTCAACAGCTTTATTTGCTAAATTAAGTTGAGGAGCACCAATATTACCAATCAATAAACAGTCCGGAGCATTGTCACGAACAACAGAATATGTATCTGCCAGTTCAGGATGCTCACAAGCTGCCCTTTGAGAGCCAACGCCTAAAGCAATATTATTATTTTCAGCGGCAATAGCCAACTGCCTATTAATATCTTTTGCAGCAGGATGGCCTCCAGTAATTGCTGTTATGAACAAAGGAGAATCTAATTTTTTACCAAAAACAGATGTGGATAAATCAATTTCATTTTTATCAACTTCAGGAAGCGCATTATGAATCAATTCTATGTCTTCAAAACCTGTAGTTTTATTCTTAAATTCAACATCATAATTTTTACAAATTAATAAATGCTCCAATTTTCTATCTGAAATCATGTTTAACTCCTTGAAATAACAGTTCCTTTAACATATTCATTTTCTAAAACTTTATAAATATTATCTTCAATTTCAGCATTTATTATTTTAGATTCAATCCCTAAATCAGCTAAATATAAGAGTTCCTTGATTTTTCCAACCATACCTCCGGTAACGTCAACATTTGTTGTTCCTTCCAGAGTATCCAGATCTTTTAGTGATGTGAATTTTTCATAAAATACAGCATCATCATGTGTTTTAGGATTCTTGTTGTAGACGCCATCGACATCAGTGCCTAAAACAACCATTTCCGGGTTTAAATTTCCTGCCAAGTATTGAATAATCTGATCGCCTGAAATGACACAAAATTCCAAATCACCATCAAGGACAACATCACCGTAAATAACTGGAATGAATCCTTTTGACAGGTAATCATTGAAAATATCCAAATTTCCCTCAGTGATTCTTTTGGAAGTGGCTTTTATGAATGAAGAAGCAGGAATTGCAATAACAGGTAATCCCTGAGAAATAAATTCTTCACAAATCAGCATGTTTAATTTCTTTACTGCATTTTGAATTTCACAAAATCCTATTCTCTTTTGAGGATATTCGCTTTCGTCAAAACTTTGACCGATTTTATATTTTTTAGCAGGAGGGTGGCCAAAAGATCCAGCACCATGAACAATGATTAATTCTTTGGAAGAATTATCAAGTGAACTTTTTATTTCACGTGCAATCCTTTTTAAGCTTTTAGAATCAACTTCACTTTCAGGCGCATCCTTATTTGTTAAAATACTGCCACCAATTTTTAAAATAATCATGAAAATCACACACGTACTCTAGAAGAAACTCCACGTTTTGTGAAATTAACCTTTAAAATATTATCCTGTTTTGAAATACCTTCAGCAACTTCTTTTGATTTTCCAGGACAGAGTGCAATAATACTTCCTCCACCACCAGCACCAGTAATTTTTGAACCTATTGCTCCACATTCACGAGCAGTATAAACCATACGGGAAAGTTCTGGAGTATTTACACCCAAAACATCCAAAAATCCATGATTAATATTCATCAATTCACCAATTTTATTGAAATCCCCTCTCAATATTGCCTGTTTAGCATAATTGGTCAGATTACCCATGGATGTGATGACCGGATTGATGATTTTCGGATTCCTATTCTTAAGAGATCTGACATCCTTAACCATTTTACCAGTATTTCCATGTTTATTTGTGTATCCTACAACAAAAGGAACATTCAAATTAACCTTAAATGGTTCAAAAGTCTTATTTCTTGACAGATAAACCAGCCCACCATAAGTTGAAACTAAAGTGTCAAGTGGAGATGCGACTCCCTGAACTGCCTGTTCAACCATATGGGCATCATGAGAAAGAGATTTTTTGTTAAAACGAATATTATGATATCTGTATAGTGCTGCAAGAGTAGCAACGGTGACTGCTGCTGAAGAACCTAATCCTGAACCGATAGGTATTTCAGAAGATAAAGTCATTACTATTGGACTATGATCATGAACTCTATGAAAAGCCTCTAAAATATATCTAATAATACCTGGTTTTCCTTTTTTTAATTTATAAGATTTGTTTTTGGTGTCCAATTCTACTTCGAAATTTAAATCATAAGACTTTAAAATAGACTTATTATTGTCAGATGGTTTAATCTCAACATACGCTCTTTTATTGACTGCACCAGCAATAGCTGGTTCACCATAAACAACAGAATGTTCTCCAAAAAGAATCATTTTTGCTGGAGCAGAAGCCTTAGCCTTCATATTAACACCTATTTAAAAATACCTGAAGCATAACCTACAACAGAACTTAAATCTCCGGTTACATCACCGCTTGTTTTATATTCCAAAATTTCACATTTATGTTTTCCACACATTTTTGAAAGAGAAATGGCAGTCATGACCGGACCGTAACCACACATGGTTATATTATACTGAATGACTTCCTCATAAAGCTTGAATTCATTCATATATTCAATATCTTCCAAAACAAACCCGTCAACAGTATTTGCTTTTTCCTGATTATTAAAATGAGATAAATCCGTGCTTGCTATGACACAATAGGATTTATTTAGTTTTTCTGCCGCATCAAAAATTGCTTTTGCAAGATCGGTTGATGCAGAAAAAGATTGGGAACCCATAACTATAGGAACTATGCTAAAATCGTTTGAAAAATATTGTAAAAAAGGAAGTTGAACTTCAATGCTGTGTTCAAATAAATGTGCATCAAAATCAGCTGACGCCACCTCTGAACAGGAAATGATAGCATTTGCAAAATCATCATCAATTTTAACATTGCCTAATGGAGTAATCCATTCCCCCTCATTATAAACGGAAACTTCACTACCATAACCGGTATGATTAGGACTTAAAATAATAAAAACTTCAGGAAAACCGTTTTGAACTATCCGGCAATAGCTGTGAGAAGCTATTGAACCAGAATATTGGAAACCTGCATGAGGAACCATTACGTTAATAGGATAATCATCGCCATCAAACTTGTTTAATTCCGGAATGTAACCAACTCCGAAATCGCCTAAAAAACAATCTTGGATTGTTTTAGCTAATGTCTGAGGATTATCCGGATAAAATGATCCGGCTACAGCAGGTTTTCTAATCATTTGATTCACTTAAAATTTAAGTTCGAAATCAGTTGCTTCGATATCTAAGTCTCCATCTTCTGGAATTTCGCCTCTTTCTCTTAAGATTTGTCTTGCAAGTAACCAGTAAACTAAAGCAATAGCTTTTCTACCTTTGTTGTTTACAGGCACTGCAATATCAACAAAACTGAGTAAGTTTTCAGTATCACATAATGCAATAACTGGAATACCATTTTGTTTTGATTCGAGAACTGCTTGTGCATCTGATCTTGGGTCAGTTACAACAATGATTTTTGGTTCGATGAATTTAGCATAATTCGGGTTGGTTAAGGTTCCAGGAATGAATCTGCCAGGAATGGTTTTTGCACCAGTGATTTCTCCGAATTTTTTAACAGGAGCCTGACCGTATTGTCTGGTTGCTACTACTAAAATGTCATCAGGATCGTATTTTGCTAATAATTTTGCGATTTGTCTAATTCTTTCATCAGTTTTTTGGATATCTAACACATATAAACCGTCAGATCTTACTCTGAATATGTATTTTTCCATGTCACTAGTTTTTTGTTGGGTTCCGATATGTAAACCAGCTGCTAAATAGCTGTCTAATTCAATTAATAATTCATTTGTCATAATAAATTCTCCTTTTTTAATATTTAAAAGTCATCTTCAATTTTTATACATTCTTCAGGACATACGTCCATACATACTTCACAATAACTGCACTCATCAGGGTCAACAATTACGATTTTGTCGCCTTCAAGAACTAAAACTTCCATAGTACAAACATCAGCACATTCAGCGCAGTCATCTCCACTACATTTTGAATAATCTAAAGTTATTTTTGACATTTTATAACTCTCCCTATTTATTAAAATTGACCCATTTTAGGATTTGTGAGTTCCTCTTCAATACGGATTAACTCATTTAATTTAGCTATCCTTTCTCCTCCAATAGCTCCTGTTTTAATCAGAGGTGCTGCAAAACCAACAGCAAGATGAGCAATAGTTTCATCAGTGGTTTCACCGGACCTGTGAGATACTACAGGAATGATATTGTTTTCTTTAGCTAACTTAACAGTCGCATAAGTTTCAGACAATGATCCTATTTGGTTAGGTTTAATGATGATTGCATTTGCTGCATTCATTTCAATACCTTTCAACAGAAGTTCCTTATTTGTTACAAATAAGTCATCACCACAAATAAGACATTTATCTCCAACTTTGGAAGTTAACTGAGCAAATCCATCGAAATCAGATTCATCGAATGGATCTTCTACATAAAACATATTGTAAGTTTCAATAATGTCTTTTACAAACTCAATCTGCTCACCAGTATCTCTTTCGATACCATCCTGAGCATAAACATATTTCTGCTTTTCTGAATCCCATAATTCAGATGCAGCCATGTCTAAAGAAGGCCTAATTTCAATACCCAATTAATCACCGACTTCTTCACATGCATTAGCTTGAATTTCTAATGCAGTATCATTAGTGATATTAGGTACCCATCCACCTTCATCTCCTTTTCCACCAGTGAAATTGGAGTCTTTGGAATGAATTAGTCCTTTTAATTTTTTGTGGACTGAAGCATTAGCAAAAATTGCCTCAACAATATTTTTAGCTCCAGTAGGAACAACCAAAAATTCCTGAATGTCCGGTGCATTGATGCCTGCATGCGCTCCACCGTTCATCATATTTCCAAGAGGGTAAGGCAGTTCATTAACCCAATTTCCTCCAAGATATTTGTATAATGACATGTTACATGATGCAGCAGCAGCCTTAACAACAGCCATAGAAACAGCCACAGTAGTATTACCGCCCATAGCTGACAAATTTTCAGTTCCGTCCACTTCTTTTAATACTTCATCGATAGTAGTAATGTCATTCGCATCCATACCAATAAGCTCGGAAGCAAGAACGTCTTCCACTTCACTTACGATAACATCCACACCACCTTCCGGGAATGAGACCACTTCTCTTGAACCGGTACTCGCTCCACTAGGTGCAGCAGCTCTACCAAAACCGTTCCAAGTAGTTACATCCACTTCTACAGTTGGGTTTCCTCTGCTGTCCAGAATTTTACGAACTTGGACATTTTCTATTACACTATCCAAAAAAAACACCTCAGTGCCAGTTGATTTGTTACCACATAACCTATAATCCTTAAAAAGCAGTAAGTTTTTTTATAGAGTTATTATGGTATTTTTTATTTTTTTTAAATAAATATAATTAGAATAAATAGAAATTAACTATTTATTCAAATCTTCATTTTTTATAACATCTAACGGTAAAACTCCTTCTTCAAGTTCTTTATAAGCAATATCAATAGGGTCTAAGGAGTCTCCAAGTTCCACTTTAGGTTTTGCACCCATAGAAATTTGAATTGCCCTAGCACCTAAAAGTCTAGCTTTTTCAAACCTTGTTAAATCTTCCATTTTCATGAACACTACTTCCATTTAAAGTTTTATTTTACCTAGATTTACTTATACTAAAACTATCCCTACAACCTGTAAATTTATTCCCATGTTTCAACATGTGAAATTAACATTCTTCTACAGCAGTATCTGGTTAAACCTAAATCATCCAAAATATCTTTTGAATCTTCTTTAGAATAATTACCGCGCAATCCTAAATCAGAAAGAACTTTGTTAGCATCTTCATGTTTAATAGTTACCTGGTCGATAAACTTATGAGTTAAATCACGGTCTTCCAACTCTTCGAATAATTGTTTACCGCCAATTTTTCTTATTTGATACTGATCAAAGTAAGCTGAAACAGGTTTTCCACAACTTAAACATCTTATAGGAATCATTTAAATCATCTTTTATAAATTTTAATAAAATATAAAAGTACAGAATAAAATTATCTGTAACTTTTTTGTTTACGTGCTCTTGCTCCAGGACCACCATATTTTTTAGGTTCTGAACGTCTTGGGTCACCTACTAACATAGTTCTGTCGTATTGAGTGAATTTTTCTTTTAAATCCATATCTTGTGACCATTGTACAAGTCCTTTAGCAATAACCATACGTGCAGCTTCTGCTTGACCCATTACTCCTCCACCAACAACATGAATGTTGATGTCCACTTCATTAGCTAATTCTCCAGCTAATTTTAATGGTTCTTGTAATTTTAAATTAGCAAGCTCTGGAGAGTAAAGTTCTAAAGGAACTCTGTTAATTCTAACTTTACCTGTTCCTTCTTTAACGGTACCACGAGCAATAGCTGTTTTACGTTTTCCACTTGTATGAATAACTTTAACCATAATCACACATCCATTTATCTAAAAGGTAGCTCCTAAAAGTTTGGAGATTTCTCCTAATTCGATACCTTTTTTAAGATCTTTGTATTCTGCTTCAGGAACTGCTTGGAGTTCTGCATCAGCATATTCAGCAGGTACGCCGACAAATGCTTTTAAACCTTTGTATGCAACTTTACCTTTTGATTTTTTGAAAGGTAACATTCCTCTTACAGTTCTTCTAAATATATCATCTGGTCTTCTAGGATATTTAGGACCTAAATCACGAGGGTTGGAGATACTTGCTCTGTCCACTCTTTGTTTGTATTTAGCGTAAGCCCAATCCTTGTTTCCAGTTAACATAATTTTTTCAGCATTAAGAATTACTACTTCTTCGCCTTCTAAAAGATTTTTACTAGTTATACTAGCTAATCTTCCTAAAACGCATCCTTCTCCGTCAATAATCATCATGTTTACACCCTATTTATTCAATGATCCTAATGTTTGATCCTTTAGGATTTGTTTCGATTATCTCATCAATTGAGATGCATTCTCCACCAGCACTTTCAATTTTTTCTTGTGCCTTAGCTGAGAATTTTAATGCTACAACATTTACTTTTTTGTCTAATTCACCATTAGATAAAACTTTACCAGGTACTAAAATAGTTTCATCTGCAACAGCATGCCTATTAATATCAGATAAGTTTACTTCTGCAGTTCTTCTATTTGACCTACTAAGTCTACTAGCAACATCTTTCCAAATAGCTGCATCTTCACTTTTTGATTGTTTATTAAGTTTATTAATAAGTTCAATAAGGTTAGGATTAGTTTTGATAATTTTCTTAACCATTATTTACTCCTCCTTCTCACTAAAACTGATAAATTTATCTGCTTTTTCACCTAATTTATCACAAGCTGTTAATAATACTTCTTTAGGAGGCATTGATCCATCAGTTTCAATTCTAAATATGAAATCATTTTCACGATATCCTATGTTAATGTAACTTTTATCCGGTGCTCCGTTAGCAGCGGCCCTGTTGATAGAAGCTCTTTCACAACTTTTACACATAGAACAGTTCTGCTCATCTAAAATTTTAATCTTTTTAGATCTTTTATCTGATTTCAAGACACCTCTAGGACATGCATCAGCACAGTCATAATCGATGTCGACATCATCATTAAAAGTGATTTGCGGATATTGTTTATAAGCACAAACAGTAGTTGGCATCCATTTAACATGGTTTTTACCATATCCTACCTTTGCATAAGCTTCCACAATAAGTTCTTCATCTTCTTTAAGTTTAACAATAGGAATTGTATCGTATACTGGTTTAATTTTTGAGTCTGAAGATATTAAATCCTTAGAATAAACTACCTTAGGCCCAACTTCGTTTAAACTGAATGCAATACCCTGAGGTTCATACCATCCGTCATCTTCAGGTAATAATAATCCTTCAATTGCATCCAAATCAGAAACCAAAGGAGTTAAACCAAGCCTATGAGCAAGTACCTCATTAAACATTGCAGAGTCATTTCTGATAATATTCACATCTTCAATAGCTATTTTAGGAACATTTACCATTGCTGCCCTTCTAATAGCATTCACAAAAGGTACTTCTGCATCACGAACAATGAAAACAATTTCATCATCGCTTTGACTTTTTAATTCTATCTCCATATTAAACCCTTCCACTTATACTCTTCTTCCTCTTTTACCACCAGGTCTTCCAGTACCGTCGTGAGGAATTGGAGTGATATCTTCTATTTTACCAATTTTAATTCCAGCTCTTGCTAAAGCACGGATAGTAGCTTGTGCACCAGGTCCAGGACTTCTAGGTCCATTTCCACCAGGAGCTCTTACTTTAATATGTAATCCAACGAATCCTTTTTCTTTAGCATCATCAGCTATTCTGGTTGCTGCAGCCATAGCTGCGAAAGGTGAAGCTTGTTGTCTGTCTGCACGAACAACTTTTCCACCAGACCATTGAGAAATAGTTTCAGCACCAGTAATATCTGTTACAGTAAT
Organism: Methanobrevibacter sp.; assembly: GCA_017460025.1. Classification (GTDB taxonomy): domain Archaea; phylum Methanobacteriota; class Methanobacteria; order Methanobacteriales; family Methanobacteriaceae; genus Methanocatella. The sequence goes on from JAFUBV010000016.1 coordinate 12,075, forward strand.
AATAGTGTTGTTGAATGATGAGTAAATATTAGCTATACCCCATTTTTCATCTTTTGCCATAATTACACCCTTTATTCTTCTGTATTAGCTTTATTATCCTTATTATTGTTGTACTCTTCAATTTGTTTTGCTACAGGTGAAGAACGATAGAATCCAATTTCATCTTCTTGACCTTTTAATACTACATAACTTGGTGAGTTGATTTTTTTACCAGCTAAAGCTATGTGTCCGTGTACAACAAACATTCTTGCTTCTTTAGGAGTACGAGCTAAACCTTTTCTGTATACAATAGTTTGTAATCTTCTTCTTAAGATATCTTCAACAGTTAAACCTAAGATATCTTCAATAGCAGCGTTTTCAGGCAAAACACCGGTTCTAGCTAAGTGTCCTAATAATTCGAATTTTTCTTCTTGCATTTGATCAGTTGAGAAACCGAGTAAGTATCTTGCTTCCCTCCGATATCTTCTAACTAATGTATCAGCTTTCCAAATTTCTTTTTTGTTTTTTAAGCCGTATTTAGTCATTAATTTGATTTCATCTTTAATTCTTTCTGCGTTCCAAGGATGTGGTGGTGTATTATACTTTTTCC
>JAFUBV010000161.1 GCA_017460025.1 Methanobrevibacter sp.
AAAAAGGAATTGAAATATAAAAGCAGATATTCCTTTTGTAAAAGTAGTAATAGCTGATTCAAAAGAAATGTTTCATACATACACCAAATTTTCAGAAGATACAGGAAATTATGATGAAAGGTTTGAAAATCAGCTTGGAAAAATTCAGATGAAACAAAAAAAGAAAAATAGTTGAGAGTTAATCTCAACTTCTAACAGTAACTTTGTTTGCAATGGCGGCACCATTTTCATACATTGACGTGATAATGTATTCGCCAGCCATCAGGTTAATGTTTAAACTGGCCACACCATCACTGTCCGTTGTCCTGTTGTAGAAAACACCATTGATATTGAATGTTACAGTTTTATTGGCTAATGGATTGCCCTGACTGTCCAATAATGTGGATTTAAATTTGGATCCGTCCCTATAATGCATGCTTAAATCTGAAGCTTCAAGAATTGGCTTTACTGTAATGATATTTGCTGCCATCAGACCTTTATAATTGGCTGTGATGATATATGTTCCAGGATTTAAGTTAATATTCATTTTAACATGACCGGTTTCATTGCTTGTTCTTTTGTAGAATACACCATTAATGTTGAATTCGACAGTTTCACCGGCACCAGCAGGATTTCCTTTATCATCCAAAAGCCTAATGACATACTGTGAATCATTTTTATAATATTTAGTCAAATCATAGTTTTCCACAATATTAGGCAATACTTTTACAATGTTTGAATATTTTTCACCTGAATTTGGATTTGTAGCAGTTATAATATATTCACCAGGGTTTAAATTGATATTCAGCTTCGCAACACCTGAATCATTAGTTGTTCTGACGTAAAATACACCGTTAATATTAAATTCAACAGGAGTGTTTATCAAGACATTGCCTTTTGAATCCCTGAATTGAGCAGAGTATTGAGTATCATTCCTGTATATTTTTGTTATATCTCTTCCGGAAATCGTTGATTTAACCGTGACAGTTGATAGAGCTTTAATGTCATCATATTCGCAGGTTATATTGTAAACACCAGGATTTAAGTTAATTGCCATTGAAGCAAAGCCTTTTTCATCAGTACTTCTGAGATAACTTTTTCCATTTACATTAAAAGTGATATTACAATTAGAGAATAATTTAAGGTCATTGTCATATAAATGAGCAAACAACCTCCCATCACCCCCATAATACTTTGTAAGATTTTCTACATCAAAATATAAGCGATATTCTTCACTTGTAAAATGAGCAGCATTTAATAAACTTGATGAATCATGATTTTTATCCCCATTATATATGCCGCCAAATGAATAATTGCCCGGAGCCAAATCGGATAATGTAAGTGATGCTTCAGAATCATGAATATCACAGGTGTAATTTTTTCCGTTGACAGTGAAAATCATATCACCTGTTAGAATTGACGGAGTAAGTGAAGCAATCAAATTAACACTATTGTGAGAAAGTTTTTGACATTGAAACGAATTAATTTCAGTTGGAATTTTATTTATGGTAACTTTTGCTTTAGTATATACCTCATAATCAAAATTAATTTCCATATCATAAACACCAACATCCAAATCATCTAAATGAAAACGTGCGATTCCTTCATCATCAGTTGATACAAACATTGCCATGGTTTTATTAACATCCACACGTATAAGTTCACCAGATAATGGAATACTATTGTTGGTTAAATTTACAATAAGTACAGTATCTCCATAAACCCCTATGACATCACAAGCCCGAAGATAAACAGGTATAATAGTAATTTTTGTAGTGGCTGCAAAATCACCATAAGTAACGACAGCCTTATGAACGCCAATATCCAGATTCAAATCCACTAAAGCCTT
>JAFUBV010000017.1 GCA_017460025.1 Methanobrevibacter sp.
GGAATCGATTCAATCAATGACATTGGAAGCACTGCTAGTGTAGCAAAATCCCTACAGGCACCGGTGATTTTAATCATCAACTCAAGAAGCCTTGTAAAAAGTGCAGCAGCACTGGTTTTAGGATTTAAAGCTCTAGACCCTGAAATAAACATTGCAGGCGTAATACTCAATAAAGTAAAAAACAAAGCACACTATGAAAAAACCAAAAGATCAATTGAAGAGATAACAAACACTGAAGTTATAGGCGGAATAACAAGAGACGATAATATCTCCATTGAACAGAGACACCTGGGCCTTGTTCCTGCACGTGAAAGGGAAACCTCAATCAAGTTCATCGACATATGGTCAAAAACAATAACCGAATCACTTGACCTGGACAGACTGGTTGAAATAGCCAAATCAGCGCCGAAAATCACCTCTGAAAGAATTCCGATATGGAACAAGTTAAACAATCAACCTGTTAAAATTGGCGTTGCATATGATGAGGTGTTCAATTTCTACTACAAGGAAAACATTGAAGCTTTGGAAGCAAACAATGCCAAAATCGAGTATTTCTCACCGCTGAATGATGAAGGCCTCCCTGATGTGGACGGACTATACATAGGCGGAGGATATCCCGAACTCTTTTCAAAGGAACTTGCCAAAAACACAAAAATGTTAAGTGACATTAAAAAGTTCCATGAAGACTCAAGGTCTATCTTTGCTGAATGCGGCGGGCTGATGTATCTTATGAACTCCATCCATGATGACAAACAAGTCAACATTTATCCGTATAAGGCTGTCCTGACAGACCGTGTACAGGCACTCAAATACACAATAGCTGAAGTTAAGGAAGACAACATTATATCCAAAAAAGGCGAAGTGTTCCACGGCCATGAATTCCATTACTCCAAAGTGATTGTGGATGAGCTTAAAAACCCTCTGGCATTTAAGGTTACAAGAGGAAAAGGATCATATAACAATATGGATGGTTTTATGGAAAAAAACACCCTTGCAAGCTATGTTCACACACATGTTGCAGCAATGCCTAATTTTGCAGGCAATCTAACAATTTCAGCCAGAGAACTCGGAGAATAATATGAAAAAATATGACTTTTTCAATCCACTGATTGTTGTAGCAGGCATACTTGCATTTCTGGCGATGGGATATGTCGGATCATTCAACTACAGATTTGATGACCCGCTAGACATGGGAGTTATTTTAACTGTTATTTTTGCATGCATAGTCTTTACAGCAGGATTTATAATTTCAAAACATAAGATAAACATTGAAAATACAGAAAAATACGATTTTTTATCAAAGAACTTATTGTTAAGCTTGACAATCATTGCATTAATACTGCAGACACTTAATATAATATTACTGGGAGGAATACCATTATTCAACTCCACACTTAAGGCCAATGCAACAACAAACATCTGGAGAGTTGCATATCCTCTGTTTTTAATAGCCCTCAATTTCCTGCTTGCAAAATATTATGAGAGAAAATACCTGATTTTAATAATTCTAGGAGCATTGATATTTGGTCTTAACGGATACAGAACTTCCGTTCTGGGGATTTTAGGAAGTTCATTTATAACATTGTATTATCTTGATAAGATTTCCAAAAAATTTGGAATTCTCTTCATTGCAATAATCATAGCAGGACTTATGGCAGTGGGATACATCGCTTCACAGTCAATTGCAGGCCAGCACTGGACGCTCAATCCGCTGGAGCTTATTTTCTACCGTGCAGCATTTACACTTGAGGTATTTGAAAAAATCATTCCGCTGGCCGGAACAACTCATGGCCATATTCTTGGCATGATATTTTCATCAGGAAGCCCAAGGACATTCATCGGTGAATATGTGCTTAAGTATACTGTCTGTTTGACATCTACATTATTCGGACCGGTAATGCTTGATTTCGGATACATTGGCCTTACAATTCAGATGTTGTTTATGGGATTGTTTTTAGGATTAATCCACATGATAAAAAAAGGAATTGGAATCGGAATCTATTCCATAATACTGACACATACCATAATCTGGATTGAAACCGGTCCAACAGACATCATGATCTGGTTTTTATACCTAATCGGAATAGCCTATATAATCATCAGCCTAAAAAATAGTTAAAAAAAACACAAAAGCAGTATGAAAAGTCATACTGCCGAAAACCACACTACAGTTTTAAACGAAAATCAATATTATCAATATAACTAATGAAATGAAGAACACAAATGTTCCTTTCACTATAAAATCAGCATTTCTATCAGTGTACAATGACAATCCATAAGATAGTGCCAATGCAACAAACATTTCAATCAGACCGGTAATGCCTGAATCCATTCCAAGCAAGCTGCCTGCAATGAATGATATCAGGTATGAAAAGATTACAACAAGTAACACCAGAACAATCGGATTGCTGATGAGCCTGAATACTGTTGAATCAACACCTAATGAAGATGCTCTTGTATCATAGTTATACAGATTGGTTTGACCGTAAGGATCCAAGCTACCACTGCTTCTCTGTCGGTTAACCCTATTTAAAATTGAAGATAATCCTCCTGTTTGCGGTTCATCAATCTGCCTGTATAAAGTGTTTTGATAAACATAAGGATTGTTGTTCCTTCTCTGCATCAGATACTCCATATCAGAGGCATCATATGCATATTCCGGATATTCCTCATCGATATATGCTGCCGCTCCACCGTCATAAGGAGTATTGTCAAGAGTTGTCTGGTTGGTTCTGTCCTGATACTTTTTGGCAAGTTCCAAAAGGTTGTCACGGTCAACGAGCTTGATGTTTTTTCTAAGAGCATAGTTTTTAGCCTGCTCGGAAAAATACGCTGAAGTGACAATAGTTACCTTGGAAGCCTTAATGCTTGCCTGCACATCTTCCATTTCCTTCAGGACATCTACACCAATTCTGAACTCTTTTTCATAATTTTTACACGCTACAACTACACCAAAGTCCCCAATTGTTGTGGGTAGAATTGCTTATATGTCAATGACTTTTTGAGAGGTTTTAAAATTCTTATAAACCTTAAAACCAGAATCCTCCATTACTTTCGCTATAAAATTAATTAATTGTGGTTTTTCCAAGTTTCCACCCGCATGTGTTTTTTA
>JAFUBV010000162.1 GCA_017460025.1 Methanobrevibacter sp.
ATTATATGGTCTAATATGGTTTTATAACTTATTAACTTAATATTTTTTCTTTAGTTTTCTTTTAATCCTCTTATAATTAAATTTTCTCCTTTTTTGTTAATCAAATGTTATGATAAATTAATAATAATGAATAAATGAACTCTTAAGCATATAATAAATAAGTATTGTTCAAATACTTCACTTAATATTTTTGGTAAAACTAATATATAAAATGTTGTTTATAGAAATTTTTTTATTGTCGATTTTATAAATAATTCATATGAAAAAATTCTGGTGATTTAATGTCAATAAGGCCGAAAGATTTATTAAATAACAAAAAAGATTTGAATAAAAAAATTGATTTTGATGAGATTTCTTTGGATAATATTTCAATTGACGATGTGACATACAATGGAGATAATTATAAAAGATTCATTAGTCTGAATTCATTCTTGGACAATGTTTCTGCTTGTCAAATTTCAGATGCTTTTAATGAAATTGCTCATAGATCTGGTGTGCTTTATAATCTCAAATCAATCAATAATCTAAAAGCCTGGGGAAGAATTACCACATCCAAAACTGGCAGTGATGACTGGGGAACCATTACTCTTGCAATCGATGAAGCCGATGATGGTGATGTATTGCTTGTTGAAACCAGCGATATGAATGCTGCAGTATGGGGTGAACTTGCTTCCACATGTGCTAAAAACAATGGTGTTAAAGCAACGCTGGTATATGGTTGTGTACGTGATTTGGATGCTCTTTTAACTATGGATTATCCTATTTTTGCATGCGGTTTCAGACCTAATGCTGGCAAGGCTTTAGGATTGGGAGAGATAAATGTTGATTTGGAATTGGAATCCATGAAAATATCTCCTGGTGACTTTTTATATGGTGATGAGACTGGAGTTGTAGTTATTCCAAAAAGATTCTTCAATGAGGTCATGTTAAAAACGTATGAGATTAAGATAAAGGAAAAAAATATCACTGAAATGTTGAACTCAGGTAAATCTTTATCTCAGGTTGTTGGATTAAGATAACTTGTACAAAATTATTTAAAGAGGTAAATATTCAATATATAAGTATATCGATACCTTTATATAGTTAAATATTCTAAATATATAAACGATACAGATTTAATTTTTAGTTTGATTTTATGAAATTCTTAGGAAATAGTTTGCATATAGCAAACTCCGGTAAATTAATAGCTAGATCCTCCCAAACACCATCCAGTGGTGGGATAGTTTTCGATAGTAATAAAAATAAAATTGGGAAGGTTAGCTATGTTTTTGGACCTACTAAACAGCCATACATTTCCATTCGTCTGTTCAAATCTGCAGATGTCGATAGAATAAAGAGAAATTGTGGCGAAAAACTATTTGTATCAAAACCAAAATCTAAAAAACATAATAAAAGGAGGATGAAAACACGTCAGAAGAAGTAAATCAAGCTCCTAAACGTAGAAAAAGGTCAGATAGGGCAGCAAGAAAAGGTGAAGAAGAAACTAAAAAAGCAGTTTGTCCGGAATGTGGTTCTACAGAATTAATTGGAGATTATGAAAGAGCAGAAGTTGTTTGTTCTCGTTGTGGATTAGTTATTGATGAAAACTTGGTAGATATGGGTCCTGAATGGAGAGCATTTGACCACGAACAAAGAGATAAACGTACAAGAGTCGGAGCTCCTATTACATACACAATTCACGATAAAGGTTTAAGTACCATGATTGATTGGAGGAATAAGGATATTTATGGCCGTGATATTCCTGCAAGAAACCGTGCTCAATGGTACAGATTAAGAAAATGGCAAAGAAAAATCAGAATTTCTGGTGCAACTGAACGTAATTTGGCATTTGCATTATCCGAGTTAGACAGAGATTCTTCAAGATTAGGGCTTCCTAGAAGTGTTAGGGAAGCGGCTTCTGTTATTTATAGAAGTGCTGTAGACAATAAGCTTATTCGTGGAAGAAGTATTGAAGGTGTAGTTGCAGCTTCTCTATACGCTGCCTGCAGACAATGTAATGTTCCACGTACTTTAGATGAAATTGCAGAAGTTTCCAGAGTAACCAAAAAAGAGGTTGGTAGGACTTACAGATTCCTCACAAGAGAATTAAATATTAAATTGCCTCCAACATCTCCAGTGGATTATGTTCCTAGATTTGCTAGTGAATTAGGTCTATCTGGTGAAGCTCAATCTAAAGCTATTGAAATAATTGAAAAGGCTATGGAAAAAGGATTGACTTCAGGTAGAGGACCAACTGGTGTGGCTGCTGCAGCATTGTACATCGCTTCAGTTTTACTTGGTGAGAGGAAAACTCAGAGGGATGTTGCAGATATTGCTGGCGTTACTGAAGTGACCATCAGAAATAGGTATAAAGAATTAACTGAACAATTGGATATGGGTGTAACTTTATAGTTCACCTAAAACTTATTTTTTTTAACGGG
>JAFUBV010000163.1 GCA_017460025.1 Methanobrevibacter sp.
ATTTCAGAAACTTCATTTTCGAGATTCATAATTCTCCCATTAGCTTCTGTTAATTCTTTCTGAGTATTTTGCAAATCTGTTCTGGTATTTTGCAAATCTGTTTTTGCATTTTTAAGGTCTGTTTTGGTATATTCTAAGTCTTCTTTTGCGTATTTCAAGCTTTCCATAGTGTCTTGATGTGCTGCTGATAATGCTTTTGTTTTTTCTGAAGTGTTTTTGTCTATCATATTCATTAGCCTCCTATATTCTTTTTCATCATCGAAATATGCATCTATCATGATTGAAATGACAGAGTATAAGCAGGTTTCCATTTTCAAATCTAAATCTTTAACTATTTTTAGATATAGGTTAACTACGGTTTCGGTTATTTCACATGCACTATCACGGGGAGCATAGAGGAGTATAATGCCCAAATTCAATGCATTTTTAGTGGACAGATGCTGGTTATTATTAATTATTTCACTGACAGTACTTAATCTTTTGCTTATGTTTTCTTCACCAAGGTCCAGTGAATATAGTTTTGTTATATCGGAAGGTGATCTGGTGAGCGTATCTTTAGAATTGTCTTGTATATGTGATGCAATGACAATGAATGTTGGCAGGTGTTCATCAACGACCAGCTGTGTGTCATAATCTACAATCTTATTTAATTTTTCATCACTTATGGGACCGGACTGATGTTCTAAAGCTGTTGCAACTTTTTCATGAAGAATTATATTATCTGGGTTATTTAAATATGCTGAATCCATTTCACCAATAGCTCCATTTTTCAAATGAACTCGTCGATTGATCTTTTTTTCAAATTCCCCTGGAACACCAATTTCTTGAGTGTATTGAAGAGGATACTCGTTGAAAAGGATGCTGTGACACAAATCAAATGGTTTATAATATTTTTTTTGTCTTTTAATAATATCACCTAAATTAAAATTTTTCATCTAGATTTGTGTTTTATAATTATTTGATAAACAAATTGCTGAAGTGCGACTGAGCACACAAGCACACAAGCGCACTTGTAAAAAGTTTAAATATTAGAAGCTAAACGGCATAGAAATATTTTTTTAGAAATCTATGATTTTTAGGATAATATTTTTTGCGATTTAATATTATCCGCAGAATTCAAAAAAAGGAATATTGAAAGTAGGGTTATACTTTCATTGATTTAATTTCATGGTTTTTATTTGTTCATCGCGGTTTTTCAGTCTTAGTGTAAACAGAAATGCTATGAATGCAACTACGGCTGCTATTATGAGGCTTATTTTATATCCGAATATTCCTGAAAAGGATGCAATTACACCGCCAATGAGAGCTCCACCTATTAACTGGCCTGCACTTGACAGCATATTAACAATAGCTTGTCCGGCTCCTCTTTCATATGGTTTTGCTTCTGTCAGAACAATGTATCTTAAAGGAGCACCTATTATCGTCACCAGACCAACGCCTATTAAAAGGCCTGCAATAATGAATAATATCAGATTATTAGGAAATATTGAAATCACAATTAATCCAATAGCTAAAATTAATGTTCCAATCATCATTATCTTTCGTGATCCTGTGGAATCCAGAATTTTTCCCAGAATTGGTGCTGCAACAGCATTCGCTCCCAATATTGGAATTAACATCAGACTGGCCAGCTGATTGTTCAAACCCATTGATAGTATAACCAGTGAAGGCACGAAAATCACTGATGAATATATGATTCCATAGCATAATGTTTCGATACATGCAATTTTTATTTCGCTGTTTTTCAACATATGTATTGGTACGATTGATTCTTCTGCTCTTTTTTCTATTTTCATGAATATATAGAGTAATATGATGAATAATATTAGAAATGGAAGCACGTTTAAAGATAATAAACTGTTAATGAAATTGCTTGAATCTATCTGATTCAATCCATATGCCAAAAATACGGCAAGCAGTGTTAATATTATAATTCCTGTATAATCTATTTTCATTTTACGGCTATTTTCATTTTCAGGAAGTATGTGATATGCAAATATAATCAGGAATATGCTGATTGGAATGTTGATTGTAAAACACCAGTTCCATCCGAATGGAATTAATGCGGCTCCAAGCAATGGTCCGCCAATTGCTGATATCCCGAATACGCTTCCAAGAATTCCCAGTGCTTTTCCTCTTTCTTCTAATGGGAATCCGTCACCTACAAATGCTCCTGCTACAGGAAATATTCCTCCGCATCCGAATCCCTGAATGATTCTTCCCAAAAATATAGATTCTATATTGGGTGAAAATGCTATCAGGCATGATCCGATACCAAACAGAATCACATCCAATATGAAAATCTTTTTACGTCCGTAAAAGTCTGAAAACTTTGCCATAACGGGAGAACCGACCATGAATGTGATTACGAACAGTGTAAATATCCAGCTTGATTCTCTGCTTGTCAAATTGATGCTTTG
>JAFUBV010000164.1 GCA_017460025.1 Methanobrevibacter sp.
ATCGGTTAAAATGCTTTGACTTCTTATTTTGGAAACGCATCTGACGGAAATGTCTTCATGTATATTCTGCTCATAGATTTTAACTATTATATCCTCATCATCAATCTTATTCAATGCCTTGAGGCTGAATTCTGTGTCCTTGTTTGCTAAAATGATTTCAACCAATACCTTGAGCTCATCAATATTGTCCAGAGTATCCTTCCTTACGGATTCCAATTTAGCTTCATGCAATATCTTAACGTAAGCTGATTCTGAGGTGATGTTTTTCATCGCTTCACGAGCAATGTCTTCATGAGTCGTATTGATTGCGATTTTGACAAAATCATCCTCTGATGTTATATTAGGGTTTGTTACAGCATGAGTCCTTACGAATGAGTCCTCATCTGTTAAAGCAATGTCAATTAACTCAGAGGTATCTGTGATTTTTTTAACTGCAGTCTGGCGTGAAAACCTGTCTGAGTCACTGCGGGCAACCTTAACCAATGTTTCCTCATCAGTTATCTTTTTAATCGCTTCGCTTCTGACAACACTGTCCTCATCTGTTAAAGCAATTTCAGACAATAGCTTTTCATCATCAATGATTTTAACCAAATCCAACCTTACATCAGATTTTTCGGAGTTTAAGACCATGTCTTTGATTAAATCATGATTTGTGATTTTTTCAAAAATGATACTTCTGATTTTAGCGTTATCCTCCTCTTTTGCGATTTCCACCAGTTTTTCCTCATTGGAAATCTTGTTAATGGCTGCAATTTTTACTTCGCTGTCTGAATCTGTCAGAACGATTTTTTGAAGAGTGTCTTCATCTTTAAGTGATTCTTTTAAAACAGCCGCTTTACGAATGGATTTGTCTTTTGCTTTGAAAACCAGATCAGCCAATATTTTCTCATCACTGATTTTTTCAAGCGCATCCTTTCGGTATTTTTTGTCTTTTGCTTCGATTGCGATGTCTTTAAGGGTTTCTTCGTCTTCTATTTTATTGAAAATTTCGGTTATTTGAGGGGATTTTTTCTGGTTAATTACCATTTCGGCAATGGATTTGTTGTTTTCCCCCAATCTTTCATATGCAAAGCTTCTGACATCATAAAAATTGGAGTTTTTGGCAGCATCCCATAATAAATCCTCATCTTCCAGCTTGTTGGCTGCAATAAGTCTGATTGCCCTGTCCTTAACGTTTTTGGCCAGGTCAAGCGCCACATACTGATTTGTAATATTGTTTACCGCAACAGCCCTTTCGTTTCTGTTTTTGCTTTTCATTGCAATTTCCTTTAGCTGCAGTTCTACTTCAGGAATTTCAATATCAGTTGGAATTTCTTTAACTTCTTTTTCTTTCTTGTCTTTTTTAAATCGATCAAATAAACCCATGTTAAGCACCTATTCGTAATTAACCTCTTCATACATTTTTGCTAAAAAGTCAGCCAGAGAAACAATATCCTGCCTGTTGTGTTCGATTATTGGAATCATTGGCCCGATATTGTTTTCGCTCAGATAAGTATTATAGTAGCCAGGTATATACTGGCCAGGAACATCATCAACCCTTTCAATGCCGAATTTATATTTTTCAATTGTCTGCAGCTTGCAGTCAGGAAGCTCATCTCTCCAAAGATATTTTGCAAAATACATCAAATCCAGATGGGCCAAATCAAAATCAGCATTCAGCCTATGGTAATTGAGCCTGTTTTTTATGAATGGCACATCAAATGTTTTTCCGTTGAATGTGACATGAACGGAATTCTCATCCAGATGTGAAAAGTAAGCTTTTAAAACTGCAATTTCCTCTTCCAAATCCCTTAAGAAGTATTGTGATGATATGATATTTTTTCCTTTGATTTCAGCAACACCTATCAGAATTATCGGAACGTTTGAAAGGCCTAAA
>JAFUBV010000165.1 GCA_017460025.1 Methanobrevibacter sp.
AATATAATAATAATGAAAATTATAGATTATTAATAATCAAATTTTTTGGATGAAATAATGAAACACTCAAGCAAAATTTTTTTATTTTTAATATTATTCGCGCTGATTATTCCAGTTAGCTTTGCTAGCGATAATATTACTGCGGATAATAATTTGGCGATAAGCGATGATGACACTTTATCATCCGCATCAGATATTTATTTCGACTCATTAGTTGAAATTGATGGAAATGGAACTCAAACAAGTCCTTACAAATATTTATATTCCTCCAGATTAACTTCAAACAGTGTAGCTCATTTTGCCGATGGTGAATATGATTTGGACAGGACAACAAGCTTAAATAATTTGACCGTTATAGGTCAAAGCCCTCTAAAAACGATTATTAAAAGCAGTTCATTAAAGCTGACCACTCAAACCACATTAAACATAATCAATGTTACATTAAATGATGTTTCCATTAATAATAATGGTGGAAATTTCATGGCAAGTGGTGTGCTTTTTGAAAACAGTGACGGCAGCTTTACCGGAGGTTATAGCAACGTTTTTGGAGGCATAGTTTATTCCACTGGCGGTACTACATCAATATATTCATCCACATTTAAAAGTAACACCGCAACATATGGCGGGGCAATATATGCCACCAATTCTAAAGTAAAAATAGTGGGTTCTGTTTTTGAAGATAATTATGCCTATAAATACGGTGGTGCAATTGCAAGTGAAGGTGATGGTGATTTATCCATCGAGAATTCGGCATTCACTAACTGTTACACATTAACAAATGCAGGCGGCGCAATCTATTCCAAAGATTCTAAACTTAATGTCATAAAATCCAATTTCACCTCATGCAACGCAACATTTGGGGGAGCAATATGTGATCTGGCATCTGTTAGTAATATAGATTCAATAATTGCTGTGAACAATAAAGCCAATTATCAGGGAGGAGCTATTTATAAGATGTACGGGCAAATGAACGTTACCTCATCAACATTCACATCAAACAAGGCATTAAGCGGCGGAGCAATATTTGCCGATAACTCATCATATTTCTGTGTAAAATCATCTAAGTTCAGTTCAAATGAAGCAACTGCTGACGGTGGAGCCATATACACCATTTTAAATACAAAAAATGTTATTTCATCCAACACTTATAAGAATAATAAGGCAGAAAATGAAAATGACCATTACAAAGCTTCCGGCTATGACTTGTTCATAGGAAACGGTAATTATACATTATTTAAAGGCAATTTTTCATTCAACGGATCTTTACCCTCATATTATGATTTAAGGGATTATGGTTGGGTTACTCCAGTTAAAAATCAAAAAAGCAGTGGTAACTGTTGGGCATTCACATCAATAGCCGCTTTGGAATCCTGTATTTTAAAGGCTACAGGCATAACTTATGACCTGTCAGAGGAAAACATGAAAAATGTCATGGCATACTATTCAGATTATGGATGGGTGCTTACAACCAATAAGGGCGGATATGATGACATGGGCGTGGGATACCTTGTCAGCTGGCTCGGAGCGGTAGAAGAGGATCTCGAGACATTCAGTGATTACACTGTTTTATCCCCTGTAATAAACAGTACCATTCATGTTCAAAATTTGGTATATCTTACACGTTCAAATTATACTGATAACGGGGCTGTAAAAGAGGCTATCCTTAAATATGGTGCTGTTGCAACAGGAATCTATTATTCAAGTTCTTTCATGAAATCAAATAGCTATTATTATTCAGGTACAAGCGGACCTAACCATGCGGTGACTATTGTCGGATGGGATGATAAATACTCCAAAAACAATTTTAAGACAGTTCCTGCAGGTGACGGTGCATGGATTTGTAAAAACAGCTGGGGAGAAACCTGGGGAAATAATAAAGGTTATTTCTATGTTTCCTATTATGATAAAAATTGTGTAAGGGTAGGCGATTACGACAAATCAACATATACGATTATTTTAAATGACACCGTACGTTATGATAAAAACTACCAGTATGACATCATCGGAATCACCGACTATCTAATCACAGGCGAAAGCACAATCTGGTATGAAAATATCTTCAATGCAACTGACGATGAATTTTTAGCCGCATTTTCAACCTATTTTAATACAACAACCAACTGGACAGCTCAAATTTATGTGAACAACGCTTTAAAAATTACTCAAAATGGAATTTCCAATGCAGGTTATTACACCTTCAATTTAGACGAGTTCATCCCATTAAAGGCAGGTGATGAATTTAAAATAGTCATTAAGCTTGAAAATGATAAATTGGTATCATTCCCAATTTCAGAAAAGGTAAGGTCCAACAGAATATTATATTCCGAAGGAATTTCATTTTTCAGTTTTGACGGTGAAAACTGGATCGATTTGTATAACTATAAATCTGACATGTCCCAGTATGGCCATACTTATGATTCACAGGTGGCATGTATCAAAGCATTCACAGTTAATGAGTTAAATACAAATGTAATTTTTGATATTCCGAAATTAGTGTCTGCGAACTCTCCAATAGATATTAATGCTATTGTAAAAGACGAATATGGTAATCCGGTTAATTTAGGCAATGTAGTATTCAATTAGATTCTAAAAAGTACACAATTCCTGTCGTTAATGGAACCGCTACTTTTAAAACTCAGTTGACTTCCATTAAGAATTATCCTATAACAGCCAATTATAACTCTAATAAATATTATTCAGGTTCAGATACTTCAGGCATGATTAATGTAACCGATAAATCAGCCAATCTTGTAATAAGCATTTCAGATATTTCATATGGTGAAAAAATAATTGTTAAAAACACATTAACTTCTGAAGGTTTAAATGTTTCAGATATTGTAAAGGTCAAAATCAATTCAAAAACATATTCACTTAAATCCAATAGCGAATCAGTAATCAGCGATATTTTAAATCCGGACAATTATGAGGCTGTCGGCTATTATTCAAATATCGCAACTGCAGATACCACATTCAATGTGGCAAAATTGCCTTTAAACATGAATCTTAACATATTAAAGACGGATTCTGATGCCGTTGTGATTACAGTAAAGCTTTCAGAATCAATAAACGCCAATGTTAAAGTAAATGTGAATTCCAAATCATATGATGTTAATGTGACTGGCGGATATGGAACTTTATCACTGTCCGATTTGGATTATGGAAAATACAATGTTAATGCAGTATTTTCCGATGCCATTTATGAGGATGCGCAAGCTAATGCTACTTTTAGCGTGGATAATATCAAAACTCATATAAGCGCCGATGACCTTGTGATGTATTATAGGGATGGACACAGGTTCTATGTTACTCTGCTTGATAAAAACAGCAATCCTTTGGCAAATCAGAATGTTGTAATTAGAATCAACGGCGTTGACAATTCCAGAGTAACTGATGTGGATGGTACAACATCAATTGCCATAAACTTAATAGCTAACGTTTATGATGTTTCAGTTAGCTATAAAGGTAATGGAAAATACTTGCCTTCCAACTTAACCAAATCCGTGACTGTCAAATCAACTATAGAGTCATCAAATATTGTCAAGTATTATAGAAATGCCACCCAATTCAAGGCCACCATACTTGACGGCAGTGGAAAGAGGGCAGCCAATGTCAATGTTGAAATGAACATCAACGGTGTAATGTATTACAGAACCACGGATTCAAATGGTGTTGTGGGATTAAATATTAATTTAGGGCCTAACGTATATGTTTTAACTATTAAAAATCCGCTGAATAATGAAGAAAAAGCATACAATGTCACAGTTCTTTCAAGGATAGTGGAAAATAAGGATCTGGTTAAATATTATAGGAACGCTTCACAGTATTCCGTTAAGGTTTTGGATGAGAAAGGCGTAGCCTTGGCAGGCGTCAATGTCACTTTCAATATTAATGGTGTATTCTATCAGAGAACTACCGATGCTTCAGGT
>JAFUBV010000166.1 GCA_017460025.1 Methanobrevibacter sp.
AAGCTTTGTATTTTCAAAAAGCCGATAAATAAGGCCAAACAGCTAAAATAAAGCAAAATTAAAAGGAATTGTTTTTTGCATATTTATATGTTGCTTAACTAAACAATCAATAATGGTTTAGCGATAAATCAAAAAGACATCAGAGTGTTCAATTGCATTAATTGAATGCATTAACGAGTGCAAAAGATTTTAAAAAGCATATAATTTTTTAAAATTGATTGAAAAAATAGTGAATAAAAAAGGCTTAAAATCAAAATAAAAGGCAATGAGTTGTGGAATTAGAAAATAAAGAACTTATTCCACAGTTACACATTTCGCCAAATTTCTTGGTTTATCAGGGTCAAAGCCTTTTTCAATTGTAATATAATATGACAATAACTGAAGCGGAACAATATAGACCAGTGGCGCAATAATTTCTGAAACTTCAGGATTGATCTTGAACACTTCGGGAGCTTTCTCATCAAGCTCATCATCATCGGCCGCACCGAATGCCAACACGTGAGCTCCACGGGATTTCACCTCTTCAAGATTACTCATTGTCTTTTTATATGAATCTCCAGGAGGTATTACAACAACCACAGGTATCCCTTCATCTATTAATGCCAAAGGTCCGTGTTTGAGTTCTCCAGCAGCATATCCTTCCCCATGAATGTATGATATTTCCTTGAGTTTCAATGCACCTTCAAGTGCTGTAGGATAGGAGTATCCCCTTCCAAGGTAGAAGAAGTCTTTTGCGTAATTATATCTTTTTGACATTAATTTTATGGACTCCACATCTTCAAGAACTTCGTCAATGAATGCAGGAACGTTATTGAGCTCTTCAAGCAATTCATCATCTTTTGCCATTAATGCGGCGTAGAGATATATTGCAGTCAGCTGTGACACGTAGGTTTTTGTTGCTGCAACTCCTATTTCAGGCCCTGCCTGGGTTTGTATTACGTACTGCGCTCTTCGGGTTATGGATGAGCCTGCAACGTTTACGATTCCCAATGTTTTTGATGTTTCGTTTGCTACATCAAGTGCCTTTAATGAGTCTGCAGTTTCACCGGATTGTGATATGAATATTACCAGAGTATTTTCGTTTAGGGTTTTTGCCGAATATTTGAATTCGGATGCCAGTATCACATCGGTTGGAATTCCTGCAAGTGATTCAAGCAGGTATTTGCCTGTAAGTGATGCGTGATATGATGTTCCACAGGCCACAAAGCAGATTCTTGTAATGTCATCCATATCCTTTATGATGTTTTCGATATTTTCCTTTTGGGTTAAGGTGTTTCTGACTGCTGTTGCCTGTTCGTTGATTTCTTTTATCATGAAATGGTCATATCCTTCTTTTTCTGCCATTTCAGGTGTCCAGTTGATTGTGTCGATTTCCTTGTTTACTTCATTGTCGAATTCATCATGGACAACCACTCCAGTTTTATCCAAAATGACAATTTCGCCCTTTTCAGGATAGATGATGTCTTTTGCATATTTTAAAATTGCAGGGGAGTCTGATGCAAGGTAATAACCGTCTTTTCCAAGCCCTACAATTAATGGAGAGTCTTTTCTTGTTGCAACAATCTTGTCAGGTTCTCTTGATGATATGGCTGCAATTGCATATGCTCCGTCAAGAATTTCAATTGTTTTTCTGACGGCATGCTCCAAATCGAAGCCTTCATCCATGAACTTCTGAATAAGATGAGGAATGACTTCAGTATCGGTGTCAGACTTGAAGGTATGGCCTTCAGCTATCAAATCAGCCTTGATTTTAGAATTGTTCTCAATAATACCGTTATGCACAACTGCAATGGTATTCTCCTCATCCAATTGAGGGTGGGAATTCAATTTGGAAGGGTCTCCATGAGTAGCCCACCTAACGTGAGCGATACCAAAGCTTCCAGGCATGTCAGGCAAATTCAATTTCCTGTTAACCTCTTCAATTTTGCCCTTATCCTTCTTGATATGGATACTGCCATCATAAGTGGCCAATCCGATTGAATCATAACCCCTATATTCTAGCTTTGAGATACAATCAAAAAGTATAGGAGCAGCATTACTATCATTTTCCTTTAATATGCAACCAACAATACCACACATATTAACACCAACTAATAATTATAAATGTCTTCATATAGCTTTACAACTTCACCAATGATTAAAATAGCCGGAGTTTTGATTTCCTTTTCGGAAATGTTTTCCAAAGTTCCGAATATCACGTTTTCATCAGGCAAGGTTCCGCTTTCTATTACACAAACGGGAGTGTCCTTATCACGATATTTCATTATTTCAGCAGTATTTTCCTTAATGTTTCCGATACCCATCAAGATAACTAAAGTGTCTGCTGTATAATCCCAATGAACCTGGCTTTCAGCTTTTGTAGGGTCTTCATGACCAGTTACAAGAGTGACTGAAGTTGCAACAGCCCTATGAGTTACAGGTAGTCCCAATGAAGTAGGTGCACCGATTGCTGAAGTTACTCCAGGAATAACCTCAAATTTGATATCATGTTCCATTAAAGCCAAAATTTCTTCTCCGCCACGACCAAATACAAAAGGATCCCCTCCTTTTAGCCTGACAACATTTTCATGTTCCAAAGCCTGTTCAATGATCAATTCATTGATTTGGTCTTGTGTTTTATAATGTTCGCCTGCCTTTTTGCCCACATAAATCTTTTCTGCATCTTCAGGCGCATGAGCCAATATTTCATCATTAGCCAAATAATCATATAAAACAACATCTGCCTTATTTAAAGCTTTAACTGCTTTAAGAGTTATTAAATCTGCATCTCCGGGTCCTGCACCAATTAAATAAACTACCATCTAAATCACTTCTATAAAAATCCTTTAAAGAAATTTAAACCGTCTGTGGACCCTAATATCTCTTCACAAGCCCTTTCAGGGTGAGGCATCATTGCGCAAACAAGTCCTGACTCATCACAAACGCTTGTAATAGCTTCCATTGAACCGTTAGGATTCCTATCCTTAAACTGCAATACAATCTGGTCCTGATCTTTCAACAAATCAATGTCTTCTGTATAAAATCTGCCTTCTGCATGAGCAATTGGAATTTTAACAGTTTGTCCTTTTTTGAAATCTTTTGTAAAGGGAGTTCTTGTATTTGAAACTTTCAAATCAACCCATTCACAGTTGAATTTAGGATTTTCATTAGTAATGAAAACACCTGGAACAAGTCCAATTTCACCTAAAATTTGAGCTCCATTACAAATTCCCAAAACAGGTTTTTCTTCTTTAACCAATGCTTTGATTCCGTCAATTACGGGGGTGATTGATGCCATTGCACCAGCCCTCAAGTAATCCCCATAGGAAAATCCTCCTGGAATTACGACACCATCGAAATCAGTCAAATCCTCATTGCTCCACCAGACATATTCAGCTTCAAGACCAACCAGTTCAATGGCACGGGCCACATCCCTATCACAGTTAGTTCCGGGAAATCTAATTACTCCAATTTTCACTTAAACCACCTTATTTACCGCAAGCTGTATTCTGTGGAATTACATTAATTTTATAATTGTGAATTACAGGATTACAGAGTAATCTTTCACACATGTCTACAACATTTTCACGGATAACTTCCCTGTCTTCGCCTTCCATCTGGAATTTGATAATGTCAACAGTCTTGGCGTTTTTAACCTCATATCCAAGCAAAGCCAAAGACCTTTCGATTGTTGTAGCTTCAGGGTTTAACATACCGTCTTTTAAAGAAATTTTTACTTCAATATCAAATATCATCTAAATCACCTTTTCATCATCAGGAATAATTCTATTATAAACTTCTACATAAGCGTCCATTACTTCAGAGTCCTTACCTTTTCTAAACAATTCCTTATCCAGCATTTCAAGGGTTTCAGCATCCCATAATCTGCATCCGTCAGGGGAAATCTCATCACCCAAAAGGATTTTTCCGTCCTTGTCCTTACCGAACTCGACCTTATAGTCAACCAATATGATTCCTGCATCTGCAAAGAATTCAGTTAGAATTTTATTGATTTTTAAAGCCTTTTCTGTTAGCAAATCAATTTCTTCCTGTGTAGCGATGCCTAATGCCTTTATTATGGAATCGTTAAGCATAGGATCGTGATATTCATCATCCTTAAAGTCCATCTGTACAATTGGAGGGTCCAATTTAGTGCCGTCATCAATTGGGTATTTGCGGACAAGACTACCTGTAGCTATATTTCTGACAATTACTTCAATAGGAATCATGTCAAGCTTTTTAGCCAACATTACATTTTCTTCAGGCAAATCGATAAATTGTGTTTCAACACCGTTTTCCTCTAAAACCTTAAAGATTTTAGCTGAAATGACCGCATTATATGCACCTTTTCTGTCCATAACTTCCTTACGTGCACCGTCTCCTGCAGTCATATCATCACGAAACTCGATAATGACTTCATCATCATTATCTGTTGTGAATACACTTTTTACTTTACCAGAATTAATTAACTCTTTTTTCTCCATGATATCAACAAATAAATTTTTAAATTATTATACAATAACTTTTGTTTAAAATGCTATATAATACTATTTAAAAAAATGGATTCTAGATTTTAAAAATAAAAGAGTGTGAAATTGCACTCACAATTATACGTTTAAAATTAA
>JAFUBV010000167.1 GCA_017460025.1 Methanobrevibacter sp.
CAAATTAAGTGGAATGCTAGTTTGTCCTGTTTCATCAGTAGTCCTAGTGTATGAAACACCATTGATAGTCATAACAACAGACTTATTAGCAATAGGATTGCCTTTGTAATCAGTAATGTTAACAACAAATCTTTCAGAACCATGATAATACTTGGTTACATCAGGAGCTGAAATGACATCAGAAGTGTCCTCTTCAACACTTAAAGCAACATCTTCAGTTACTGGGTTGTATTTTTCATCACCAGAATAAACAACAGGAACAGTGTAGTTACCAGCAGCCAAATCAGGAATGCTTATTGTAGCAGTACCATTAACAACAGGAGCAGTGTAGTTTACACCATCAACAGTAGCGGTAACATTACCTGTAGCATCTTCAGGCAAGCTAACAACAATAGTAGCATTTTCACCTTCTTTAATTGGATCAACAGTTACATTCGCATTTACATCTTTTTTAGGATTTTCTTTATTGTTAACAATGACTGTAACAGTTGCATTAGATGGTAAATATTTATCATTTTCAGCAAATTTAATAAGGATAATTGCTGTACCATTTGAAATAGCAGTGATTTTTCCATTATCATCTACGGTAGCAACTTCAACATTATCAATTTCATAAGTTAAACTGCCTGCAGCATCATTTGGATTTATAATCGCTTCAACTACTTCAGTATCACTTACATTTAATGTTAAGTTATTATCAACAATAATTTCTGTTGCTATTTTTGAGACTACAACATTAATAGTTGTATTATTAAGAGCGTATTTACCATCTCCACCAACAGTTAACATGACAGTAGTGTTACCTGCTTTAAGGCCAACAACATTACCATTATCATCGATACTGATAATATCCTTATTAGCAACAACATAACTAATATCTAAACCATCAGGCACTGTAATTGGATTAATAGCAATCTTAGCACCAACGTTTAATTCTATATCTTCTGCAACAACTGAAGCATCATTTAATCCAACAGTAACATTTACAACCACATCATTAGATGCATCATATATGTCATCACCTGCAAAAGAAACAATGATATTAGCATTACCTTCACCAACAGCAGTTACAATACCATTAGCGTCAACGGTTGCAACAGATTCATTGCTTGATTTAAATACGGCAGCACCAGCACCTTTCGGAGTGACAGCGGCAGTAATAGTTTTGTTATTTCCAACCAATAAATCCAATTCAGTAGGTTCTACAACCAAATCAGTAGCTATCTTTTTAACGACAACATTTATGGTTGTAGTGTTTTCATAATACTTGCCATCACCAACAATAGTAACAGTAATTATAGTGGATCCTTCTTTTTTACCTACAACAAAACCAGTGCCATTAACTGTAGCGATTGATGAATCATCAACACTGTAAGTTACTTCTAAACCTTCAGGAGTAGTAATTGGAACAATAGTTACATTTTCAAGTACATAAATATCAATATTGTCCGCACTTACAGAAGCATCATTCAAGCTGACAGTAACCTTAACGGTTTTATTTTCAGCTTTATTATACTTATCATTACCATCAAAGTAAACAGTAACAACAGCACTACCTTCACCAACAGCAGTCAAATTACCATCAATGACCTTAACAACACTCTCATCATCAACATCATAACTTAAAACACCAGCATCAGCAGGATCAATAGAAGCACCAACAGACTGACTTTCACCAACATTCAAACTAACCTCATCAGCAGCAACACTGATACTAGTATCAACTTTAGAAACAGTCACATCAATAACAGTACTATTTTCATAATACTTACCATCACCAACAATAGTAACAGTAATTTTAGTAGATCCTTCTTTTAAACCGGTAACAAGTCCATCTTCAACAGAAATGATTTCATTATCAAAACCACTGTATGTTAATCCAAGACCATCAGGAGTAGTAATAGGAACAATAGTATAATTATCACCCACATTAATTTCAACATCATCAGCACTAACTGAAGCATCATTCAAACTGACAGTAACCTCAATAGTTTTATTATCAGCAGCATTATAATACTCATTACCATCATAATAAACAGTAATATTAGCATTACCTTTAGCTACCGCTTTAACATTACCTTCACTGTCAACAGTGACAACAGATTCATCACTAGATACAAAAGACACGCTACCAGCATCACTTTGACTTAAATTAGCAGAAATAACATCTTCATCACCAACATTTAAATCAATTGATAAATCATCAACATCAATATCAATTGGAAGTTTATTCACAGTTACATTAACAACAGTTGAGTTAACAGCATGAATACCATCAACAACAGTTTTAATAGTAATAGTAGTATTTCCACCTTTAATACCAGTCACAACACCATTCTCATCAACAGTAGCAATATCCGTATTCGCACTCTCATAAGTTACATCAAGACCTTCAGGAGTGGTAGTAGGAGTGATAGTAGCAGTTCCACGAACTTCAACAGTTACATCGCTTGCACTGACAGATGCATCAGCTAAAGCAACAGAAATTGAAATATTTTTATTAGTGGCTGCTGCATATTTATCATTTCCTGCAAATGAAACCGTGATATTTGCACTACCTTTAGCTTTTGCAATAATCATTCCATTTTCAACAACAGCAACAGTTTCATTACTGGAAGAATATGTTAAATCACCTGCTTCAGCAGGAGTAATGAAAGCACCAGCGGTTTGACTTTGTTCTGCATCCATTATTATAATAGGATTCTCAACAGTGATTTCAGTTTGTATTTTAGACACAGTGACAATAATGTTTTTAGTTAATGATTTATAATTATCAGATTCTTTTAGAGTAACAGTAATATTTGCTACACCTTCTTTTTGAGCTTTGATGACATTATCCTCAACACTAACAACTGTACTGTCATTAGTTGCATACTCAAAAGTAGAATCACTAGGAATTATATCACTAGGAGTGATTGAAAATGTACCATCAACAAATAAACTTAATGAATCATTCACAGCAAAACTAGGAGTAGCTTTACCCACAGTAACTGTAATAAATTTAGTTAAACTAGTATAATTTTCAGATTCTTTTAAAGTAACACTAATGTTAGCCATACCAACATTTTCAGCAGTTATTACATTTCCGTTAATGCTTAAAATAGAAGTATCGTTAATTATATACTCATCAAAAGCAGGATTTTCATCAGCAGTAATTACACTAGGATTAATAGTTAATTTATCACCAAAGTCTAAGCTTAATGAATCATCCACAGCAAAACTAGGAGTAGCTTTACCAATAGTAACTGTGACTGTTTTATTACCTTTATATTCATTAGTGTTTACAGTAAGATTAACAGTATAAGTATTCGCATTCCATGTATTTAAATCATCGAAAGTAATTTGGCCTCCGGTGGAAGATTTATTATCTTTAACATCCCCATTAATATTAATAGATACAGGAACTTCAACATTTTCACCATTATAAGTAACAGTAGCAGTTAAAGTATTATCTTCACCATAAGTCATGTCAATATCATCTGCACCAATATTAACCTCTTTTTTGGAAACAGAGAGTTTGTCATTTGTAGGAAGAGATGAAGATTCATAGAATTTATTTCCGTCGAATCTATAATTAATTACATAGTCGTTAACAGATAAATTATCCAATACATAATATGCTTTACCCATATCATCTGTAGTATTAGTGTATTCAGTTTCATTTACAATAAATACGATTGTTGCACCTGAAATAGGACCATCTGTTTCAAAATCAGATAATGTTGCATTTAAAACAATCTTTTCACCAAGAGTTATATTCAAATTATTTAATCTGTCAACTGTTAAATATGATTCTTTTTTATTTACAGTAATATAATAATCAGATTTTGACATTATATAATAATTATCATCATCTATACCCCAGTGCAATGTGTATGAACCGGATTCCAGATTACTTAAATCAAATGTTACAGTACCTCCATTTGCGGAAGTATCATAAATGTAGTCACCATCATCCAATTGGAAATAAACATTTACTCCATTTATACCGCCACCAGAATAAAGATCAACAATACGGAAAGATACTTTTTGTAAATCACCAACATTAATTGATATATGAGAACTACTACGCGGATTAATCATATCCTGATCAACTTCAGTTTTAACTTTTACAGTAACTTGTATGGAATCAGAAGATTGATAATTATCATCATTAACAACAATATCTGCAGTATAAGTACCGGCAGGAATATTATTTAATATGAAAGTAGCAATACCATTAGCATTGGAAGTTGCTTCAAATATTTTAGACCCAACAGTCATTTTAAGGGTAACGCCTTCCACATAGTCATTGTAATTATTATCGTATACGTAAACATTGAATATTTTTGAATTAGATTCAATAATAATTTCCGTTACCGCTTCATCATTACTAATATGTACGTTAACTTTAGATTTCTC
>JAFUBV010000168.1 GCA_017460025.1 Methanobrevibacter sp.
AAGAATAATTAAAAATCAATAGATTGATCTTTATTAGTAACATGCCCATTCCATGCTTTAAGTGAAGTCCATTCAGCGAATTCATCAGACCAGAACGGATCATTGGAATCAAGTCCCAAAGCTAAAAACATTGCACAGCAAATATATAGGCTTCCAGTGTTGATGTCATTTTCAGCGATATCTGTCTGATGACCATTGAAACCTAACAATAACCATCCGCCGTTAGTGAAGTTCTGATTGCCTTCAAAAAGGTTTCTTAAAACTTTTGTTAAAGCGGATCTGACTTGTGCCACTTCGATATTTCTAGGCAGAATCTTAAGTAAAGCAACCTGTGATAAAGTATGGAAAACTCCTGTACGGTAACTGATTGATTTGCCGATTACTGGAAAAGTTCCTTCAGGAGAGATATACCTTTCCAATTGTGAAGCAAGTCTTGAAGATCTCATTAATTGTACATCCAAAAATTCACCATCAGGCAGGCCGTATTTTCTCATTACCATTAATATATCATTGAGCATTGGGTGAATAATAAAACTGTTATAATAGTTTTTTGTAAATTCCGGACCGTCTGCATAGATTGCATCGCCAATGTACCATTCATCCCTAAACTTATGAACAGCGTAAACCAGACGTTCCATGTCACATTCACCAGTAAATTCTAAAAGAGCGGCTTCGATTACTGAAGTATATAAAAGCCAATGATTTTCATAAGGTGCAATAATTCTTGTATTTTTAAGCTCATCAATTACTTTGGCCTGAACATCAATAGGCAAATTGAGCCAAATTTGATTTTTAGAACGAAGCAGACCTTGAGCAAATAAAGCAATATCAACTAAAGACTGTTTAGGTTCAGTGAACAGAATATAATCATTTTTCTTTGGATTTACTGCTGTGGAAATAGCTTTAATTGTTAAATCTATGTATTTTTCACGTAATCTGCCTTCTTCAGATTCATCAGCCCCTAATTCTAACCAAGGTGCAATTCCATTAAATACACGAGCGAAAGCTTCAAGATAAGCAAACTTTTCACCTTCAGGACTGCTTGACTCCAAAATCATGTTTTTTCTTAAGGAATCTTTTTTAAGGTTCATCAATACAGGTAAAGCTATTTTTTGTAAAGTTTCTACCCAAAAAATTCTATCTTCCCAAACAGGAACCTGTTCTTCCATAACAGGAATTTCTTCTTTTTTAAATCTTCCAAAGAATTTACTCATATACTGTATTCTGTCCGACATTCTATAATAAATTTGTCATTATACTCAAAATGAATATAAAATAAGCATTAAATTAACTTAAACAATATTTAATTTAAGCATTTGCAATTTTTTAACTTTAAAGTCAAAATAATCGATGAAATTACCTTTTTCAAAATTTAAATAGAATGATAAACAGAATATTATTCATTACTATGAGGTTTTATTAATATGTCAAGTACAATGTCTGAAAAAATATTAGCTAGAGCTTCGGGCAATGAAAAAGTTGAAGCCGGTGACATTATAATTGCAAATATTGACGTTGCAATGACTCATGATTTAACTGGACCTCTTGCAGTTGAATCTTTTGAAAAGATTGGTGTTGATAAAGTTTGGGATCCATCAAAAATTGTCATTCCATTTGACCACCAAGTGCCGGCAGATTCCATCGACTCAGCTAATAATCACATAATTATGAGAAAATTTGTTGAAGAACAGAATATTGAGAATTTTTATGATGTAAACGCTGGTGTTTGCCACCAGATATTACCTGAATTAGGTCATGTTGTACCTGGAGAGGTTATTGTAGGTGCCGATTCACATACATGTACACACGGTGCTTTAGGAGCATTTTCAACCGGTATAGGTTCAACAGATATGGCAATGGTTTTTGCCGAAGGTAATTTATGGTTTAAAGTACCGGAAACAAATCGTTTTGAAATTACTGGTGAACTTAAAGAAAATGTATATGCAAAAGATGTTATTTTAAATATTATCGGTCAAGTTGGAGCTGACGGCTCAACTTACAAAGCCTGTGAATTTGCAGGAGAAACTGTTCAGAATATGAGTATTTCAGATAGAATGGTTTTATGCAATATGGCAATTGAAATGGGTGGAAAAACTGGTCTGGTAGAACCTGACAAAAAAACAATAGACTACGTAGAAAAAAAATCCAATAAACCTTACAAAATCTTCAAAAGTGACTTAAATGCTGATTCATTAACTATAATAGACATTGATGTTAACGACTTAGAACCACAAGTAGCCTGCCCGAATAATGTAGACAATGTAAAGCCAGTCAGTGAAGTAGACCAAGAAATCGACCAGGTATTTTTAGGATCATGCACAAACGGAAGAATAAGTGACCTAAGGGATGCTGCAAAGATTTTAAAAGGAAAACAAATAGCCAAAGGCACAAGAATGTTGGTTATTCCGGCATCAAAAGAAGTTTATTCAAAAGCATTGGATGAAGGATTGATTAGAATATTCGTGGATGCTGGAGCTTTAGTTTCTGCACCTTGCTGCGGTCCATGTCTTGGAGGACATACCGGTATAATAGGTCCTGGTGAGGTAAGTTTATCAACTTCAAACAGGAATTTTAAAGGAAGACAAGGTTCACCTGACGGTAAAGTTTATCTATCCTCTGCTGCAGTGGCTGCTGCATCTGCAATTGAAGGAAGAATTGTTGCACCGGAGTGAAAAATATGAAAGGAACAGCATGGAAATTTGGAAATGATATTGATACGGATATAATTCTTCCAGGAAGATACTTAATTTATACCGATGAGGAAAGATTATCTAAGCACTGCATGGAAGGATTGGATGATAAATTTAGCGAAAAATGTAAAAAAGGAGATTTTATTGTAGCGGGAAGGAATTTCGGCTGCGGTTCATCACGTGAACATGCCCCTATTGCAATCAAGGGTGCCGGCATTTCAGCTGTGATAGCAGAGTCCTTTGCTAGAATATTTTATAGAAATGCTACTAATGTTGGCGTTCCTCTTCTTGAAGCTCCGGGAATCAGCGAATTAGTTGAAAATGGAGATGAAATTGAAGTTGATATGGATAACGGAATTATCAAATCTTCAAATGGAGAAGAAATAACCTTTAAAAAATTACCTCCATTTATGTTGGAAATACTAGAAAAAGGTGGGTTAATTGAATACCTCAAAGACAAAAAATAAATACGAAATTGCAGTTATTCCAGGTGATGGAATAGGTAAGGAAGTAATGGAAGCGACAATTTCTGTTCTAGATAATTTAGATATAAATTTTGATTACGTTTATGGTGAAGCCGGTGATGCATGCTTTGAAAAAACAGGAACAGCGCTGCCTCAGGAGACAATTGATATTGTAAGAAATAGTGATGCATGCCTATTTGGTGCTGCAGGTGAAACGGCTGCTGATGTTATCGTCAAATTACGTCAGGAAATGAAAATGTTTGCTAATTTAAGGCCTGTAAAGGCATATCCAAACACCAAATCATTATCTGATGACATTGACTTTATGATTGTTCGTGAAAATACAGAAGGATTATATATTGCAGATAAAGAAGAAATAACCGAAGATGGCGCTACTGCAAAACGTGTGATTACCCGCAAAGCAGAAGAAAGAATTATAGATTATGCTTTTAAATATGCTGAAGACAATGGCAAATCCAAAGTTACAGGCGTTCACAAAGCAAACGTTTTGAAAAAAAGTGACGGTTTGTTTAAAGAAATCTTTTATGAAGTTGGTGAAAGATACCCTGATATTGAAAAAGAGGACTTTTATGTTGATGCAACTGCAATGTATCTCATTACCCAGCCACAAAATTTTGAAGTGATAGTGACAACCAATCTATTTGGTGACATATTATCCGATGAGGGAGCCGGACTTGTTGGAGGGCTTGGACTGATACCTTCAGCTAATATAGGTAGTGACGGTGCATTGTTTGAACCTGTTCATGGATCCGCTCCGGATATCGCTGGAAAAGGAATAGCAAATCCAATAGCTATGATGTTATCTGCAGTTATGATGCTTAGATATCTGAATGAAAATGAATCAGCAGACAAGCTTGATAACGCTATCATAAAATTATTAAGTGATGGAAAGGTATTGACTGGCGATTTAGGCGGTAATGCCACTACCGAAGAGGTTGCAAACGAAATAATTAAATTATTATAAGTGAGTATTATGATTAAAGAATCAGAGTTGAAAGATGGTATAAGTGCGATTATTCCTACATATAAAGGAGAAAAGTATATTTCCAAATTACTTGATTCTTTAATTAATCAGAGTATTGACTTTAACTTGTTTGAAGCCATTTTTATTGTAAATGGTGAACTGGATTCAACCCCCGATATCATTAAAAAATATCAGAAAGAAAATCCGGAAGTTAACATTATCCTAACAGAAAGTGAAAAAGGGGTTTGCAATGCCCGTAATAAAGGTATTGAATTAGCCGGCAGAAAATATACAATATTTATCGACGATGACGATTATGTTAGCCACAATTACTTTGAAGAGCTATACAAATGCGTAAAGCCGAACAGAGTGGTGGTCGGGACATTCCTTGATGTTGATGAAAATACCTGTGAAGTTAAAAACTCATACATGACCCCGCCTCTTTTGGAAAATTCGGGAATTATAGAAAATCCATACAGCACCATCGCTGATGCAATAGTGATTACACAGAATAAAGTGATACCAACAGTTAATGTCAAAAACTCTTCATTTAATCCGGAACTCACAAATGGAGTGGACATTGCATACTATGCGAATTTTTATCCGGAAAATGATTTTGAATTTTATGTTGTTGATAAAGATAATCAGGCAAATTACTACCGTTTATGGAGACACGGATCAATATCAAGACAGGACATGTCCTATAAATTCAATGTACAAAATCGCCTGAAGGTGATTAATGACATTAATAAAGGCCTTAAAAAAGCAAAAACTCAAGAAATGAGGAGTTTTATAGAGAGTTTAACTGGAGGCCAGATAGTTAAAATTAATGATTATCTTGAAAATTATCCTGAAGATTATCCTAAAGTTTTAAAAGATATCTTAAGCTATGACTTTGAATTTTTCCCATATAAGTATCTGAATGAAGACATATCAAAATTAAATAATGAAGATAGAGAATTAATCATTTCATATGCATTTACACCGACAAATACAACCACAAGTAATGTTGTTGCCAAAAGAATACTGTCCGAAAAGAGAAATGTTGATGTAATCTGCGCAAGTCTTGATGATATCAGAAAAGATTTTACACTTGAAAAGGTTGTCTTGGAGTATATAGTGAAAAAATTTACTGTCAGCTCAAATTTCTCAACGGACTGGGATAACATTAAAAATTTCATGAATGAAGGCATGAAACTGATTGAAGGCTATGACAGAATCTACAGCCGAGCAAATTTCGTTCATTCACATTTTTTAGCCCTTGAATATAAATTAAACAATCCTGATACTTATTGGAGAGCTGAATTTTCAGATCCGTTAATTTATACCTTTGAAAAGAGGCATTTAAGCGGAAAGCTTGAAGATGAAGAATACATCAATAAAATTAACAATATATTAAAAGAGAAAAATCTGGAGTTAATTAGTTCAAAAATGGATATAAACTGCATTTGTGAATATCTGACGTTTATTTTTGCAGATAAGATAATATTTACAAATGAAAGCCAAAAAGACGTGATGATGGATACGCTGAATCATAATGTGGATGACATTGTGAATGAGAAAACCGCCATATCCCCACATCCTACATTGGATGAGAAATATTACTACATTAAAAAAAGCGATTACCAATTGGATGAAGATTATGTTAATTTTGCTTATTTCGGCGTTATTTTTTCAAACAGAGCTTTAGAAGACTTTATTAATGCATTTGATAATGTTTATGATAAATATAGGGAAAAAATTAGACTACATATTTTCAGCCCGAACAGAACATTATTTGAACAGGTCTTAAGCAGAGAACTGTTGGACAAAACCACTTTTAACAGTAATGTTGACTATCTTGAGTTTTTAAACCTTTCAGCAAAATTCGATGTGCTGATAGTTGAGGACAGCTTTACGAAAGGACATTTCATTAAAAATCCGTATCTTCCATCAAAGATATCTGATTATAGAGGTTCAGGCACGACAATTTGGGCGATATGCGAAAAGGACAGTGAAATGTCAAAACTGGATATTGAATATAAATCTCCGATGAATGATTTATATGAAAATACGAATACTTTAAACTTAATAATGAGTGAAAAAAGCAATCTGCCAATTAAATCATGTTTAAAAAGTAAAGATGAATACAATAGACAGAGAACCACAGAGTTGACTCAAAAGATAATAGAGTTAATTGAAGTATGCGAAAGCGAATTTAAAAAAGATGAAATTTATCAATCCCAAATCAATGAACTGGAAAGAAAAATTCAAAAATTGGAAAAGGAAAATTCGCAAATCATTAACTCGAACAGTTGGAAGCTTACAAAAAATTTCAGAAAAATTGGAAAAAAATTTAAATAACTTAAAAATGTTATATTAATTCATAATTTAAGGAGATTTTTATTATGAAAAAACTTAGTAGAATGCAATTAGCTGCACTATTTATTATACTTATTATGGTATTAAGTGGGGTTGCTGGTTTCTTACTTTTAA
This sequence comes from Methanobrevibacter sp., assembly GCA_017460025.1. Lineage (GTDB taxonomy): Archaea > Methanobacteriota > Methanobacteria > Methanobacteriales > Methanobacteriaceae > Methanocatella. Next base: position 6,615 of record JAFUBV010000168.1, read on the forward strand.
TTTTTGCATAGATTTTTAAATGGAGGATTAAAATATGGTAAAATATGAAATTGCTGCAGTTGTTGCAGAATTTAACTATGATATTACACAGATGATGTTAGAATTAGCTACAGCAGAAGCTAAAAATAGAGATTGTGAAATTACAAAAGTAGTGGCAGTTCCTGGCGTGTTTGATATGCCTCTTGTCATTAAAAAATTATTACAAAAAGGCGAATACGATGCACTTATCACATTAGGTGCTGTTATTGAAGGTGCTACAGACCATGATCAAATTGTAGCTCAACATGCTTCACGTAAAATCGCTGATTTGGCTTTAGAATATGACACTCCAGTAGCTTTAGGAATTACCGGTCCAGGTATGACCAGATTAGATGCTCACAGACGTGTTAAAAACGCTAAAAGTGCTGTAGAAGCTGCTATCAAAATGTGTGATAGATTAAAAGAAATTTAAGATGATTATATGGAAATTCTAAAACCTGAAGAGTTAAAAGAAAAATTTTCAGACCCATGGGTTGCACCATATGAAAAAGTACTGACAATGGTTGACGGCGACAAGGTTGAAATCGTTGAATATCATCCATGTATTTCAGGCTCTCACTGGTTACTACATCAATATAAAAATAATTCCGAACTGATTGATGATGCTTACCGTGACGGTAACAAGCATGTCTATTCCTGTCATGTAGGATCTGCTCCTCTTGACTTGAAGGCCAGTTTCAATGCTGCAGGAATCGATGAAATCCAAGTGATTGATGATGAAGTTAAAGTAACTCACGCAGGTCTTGCAGGTGCCGGTGTTGGAGCTGGAATGTGCAGAGGAATGGGTAAAGGAGTAAAATATGTTGAGCTTCTTAAATCTGGTGGCGGCTCTAAAGAAGGAAGAGCAACCGTCGTAACTCCAAAACTTGAAAAGGTTGTAATTGGTGTTGATGACACAGATGTTAAGGATGCAGGTGCAACATGGACAATGGCTCATAATTTGGGTGTTGAATTAGCTAGTGAAGGTTTTGAATACCTTGACCATATTATTGTCCAATTATATCCACATAATCCTCATAAGACTCAGAACTGTGTTTCCATCGCTTTAACCTTTGCAGTTGAAAGCGATAAAAAAGAAGCATTGATTAAAAGAGTTATTGAAATTCTTAAAAGAGACACTTTATCCGATAAAACCGCAATAGCCATTTTGGAAGGTCTTGAAATACCTGAAAAATTAAGGCAGTATTCAATTGCAACAAAATCCGGAATGATGGATGTTGAAACTGCTGAAGCAACTGCCCGTGATTTGGGCATTGAATTAATAGCTGTTACCGGCGAACAGGGTAAAGTAGGTGCTCTTGCAGCTTTAGGTCTTTATAATGATGTTGAAGAAGCTGTAAAAGCATATGATAAAAAATAAGAGATTTTTTCTCTTATTCAACTATTTTTTTATTAATCTTTAAAAATAAAGGTCTATAAAGTAATCATTGTCGAAATACTTTATGGATGATGAATTTGTATTGCTGAATTTTAATTCTATTTGATGGTCGTTGTATGTGTAATTTTGATCTTCAATTATTCCATCAGAATAGACAAAACTGCCCAAATAGGAATTTTCACAAAATATTGCATAACTTTCGTTTTCATTGAACAATCCTGAGGAATATCCGACAGAAACATTGTCAACTATTACTTCATATGTCCAGCTGCCTGACTGTCTTGACCCGATATCGAATTTTTCAACAACGGAAACATTATCTGATTCATAATGATGATATAATGTTGACCTTTCAAATACATCTACAAGGCGACTGTCCTGAATAATGTCTCCATCATCAACATTAAATGTCTCCTTAACATCTAGAGGCAGTCTTAATATACCTGGTTCGAAACTTCTACTATCATTGATAATATAAGCTTCATTATTTACAATAATCGTGTCATTAGCTTTAATGCCAAGAGTCATCATTGCATCTGATGGAACCCTCATTACATTAGATTCATTTTCAATAGCGGAGTCCACAGTATAGGGTCCTCTGACAGATACTGTATTGTCGCTGCTCTGGTCTGTGAAAATAATTAAATTCCTTGAATTCGGCTCGATTGAAATGCTTCCGTTTTCAAAAGTGGCCGCACCCAAAAATGTCGAAAGCATTAAAAGCAGAAGAATCATGGAAATAATCAGCGGGAAATGAACCTTAATAAATGATTTGAATAGGTTTGCCCGGGGAGTCTTTCTATACATTATGATTGATTGGATAATAACCTTTGCTATGTAATAAACCGCCGCAATAATTCCGATTACAGTAATTATAACCCCGACAGATAAAGGGATGAATTTAACAAAGAATATTGTGAATAATCCCAGGATAACTAGGGATAAACCCACAATGGACATACGAATATAATATCCGATATCATCAATCATTGTTACCCGACCGTACTTATTGGCACGGTTCATAATTGTTCTTACAACTTCATTAGCCATATTATTCAAATCGGCTAAAGGAGACATATCATGTTCAATTGCACCAATATCGACTTCCATAATGGAAATGCCCAATATATCAGCGTCAATAACAATACCTACATCGACACCATAATCCTTTTCGAAATTAATCTTTTTCAAAACTTCCTTACGGGCAGCAAACTGACCGCTTAAAGGTTGCTCAAAAGAAATTTCAGGGAAAAAGAAGTTTAAAAGCGGTTTTGCGGTAAGTTCAGTTACACGTCCGCTTTCACGTGCAAATTTGGTCTTGGTAATCTCTGTCTTTCCAAGCAAGATAGGCATAATCATCTCTTCAACTTTTTTAGAAGTCAGGTTATGAATATCCGCATCAATAAAAGCAATGATATCACATTCGGCATTCTTATAGCCAGTGTGAAGCGCTTCACCCTTACCTTTATTGACTTCATGATTAATTACAATAGCTCCGGCCTTTAAAGCTTCCTGAGTAGTGTTATCAGACGATCCATCATCAACGACAATAATTTCATCAACAAATGAAACAGCCTTTACAACTTCAACCACCCTAGCTACCGTATTTTCTTCATTATATGCCGGTATAATGACAGAAACCTTCTGATACTTAGGTTTCGTTGTTTTTATACTGGCAAGTAAAAATGCAAGAATAACAAATAACCAAGACAATTTTTCACCTGAAAAAATTATTTAATTATTTATAGATATATCAGTTAAATAGTATAAATGTTTGTTAAAAAAAAAAGAAAAAAATTTGATTAGATGCCTCTAATCCTAATCCAATTGGAAGCATATAATCCCTTATACATTGTAGTGATAATGTATTCACCAGGCAACAGATTAATATTAAGGCCTGCAACACCTGAAGCATCGGTAGTTCTTATATAAAATACACCATTAATATTGAAAGTCACGTTAACGCCCGGAGAGACCTTACCAACATCATTCAATATTCTGGCTTTGAATGCTGTGCCGTCCTTATATTTCATTGAAATATCTGAAGACTGTATTATTGTCAGAACAGTGATTTTATTGGAAACCACTGAATATCCATACTGTGCCGTGATAATGTCAGTTCCCGGGGATAGATTAATGTTTAAAGTGGCAACACCTGAAGCATCGGTAGTTCTCTGATCTAATACACCAATAATATTGA
>JAFUBV010000169.1 GCA_017460025.1 Methanobrevibacter sp.
ATCTATATTCATCACTGTTTGATAATAAATCCTGATTTTCATTAGAAAGTAATGCACCGCAATTTTTACAGTAATTGAAGGTATTATCCTGTTCAGCCCCACATTCAGAACATATTTTATTTGTCATTTTTTAACCATCTCTAACTGATTTATTTGTTTTAAATAATTAATAATTTTTTATGTGCTATTTATAATCTTTACAGAAACTTCCAAGGGATACAAAATGTCCCCTGCTACAAAGATAATCAACACCGCACATGTCATCACTATAATCGGCACTTATCCCTCCGCCACTATCTATAAATTCCTCATAGTAATATATGCAGCTTGAACTACAATATCCTCCCCCAAATTGTCGTATATATTCTTCTTCCCATTTTCTACGTTCAGCCAGTTGTCTTTTACGTTCTTCTTCCAGTCTTTTACGTTCTTCTTCTTTCTGTTTACAGTCAATTAAAATTTTTTTATAATAATAATTTTCAGCAAATTCCCATTTAAGTCTCTCAATATATTCAAACTGAGATTCCCCTATTGCAGGAGATAAAGAGTCCAAATAATAATAAGAAGACTTGGGAGTCCATTTCAAGTCCCTTTTATAAAATTTAGGCACAACATAGTTATTTTTAGTTTGATGACAAGTAACTCTTTTTTTATCAGCGAATAAAATCAATCCACAATTTGTACAGGAGTATTCATTCGACTTTATAATGTTATTACAATTTATACAATAATTGGGAGAAACAATTTTCCATCTTGAACCAATTTCGCATAAATACTTATCTATTTTAGATATGAGATCTTCTAAGCTATTTGAGTAACCTTCACTATACAAATTATTAATTTCAAAATTCATTTTAGGACGTTGATATAATGAGGTATAGCGTAATGAATACGGTAATCTTTCCTTCACAAGATGTTTTTCAAAAAGACGGTCAGAGTATTTATAGTCATATACATTAGATGTCCAAAGCTTTTCTCCACAGGAGGTGCAAAACCTGTTTGTATAGGAATTTATTGTGTTGCATTTCGGGCAATTTATATCACCAAATTCATATCCACAGTCACATTTTTTCTGACCTTTCATAGCTGGACGTCCACAGTTAAGACAATACGCTTCAGGATTATCATTCATAAGCCTAATCTGATTATCATCAATTGGTAATTTCTCACCGCAATAAACACAAAACTTATGAATCTCATTCATTTTATGACAACTGGGACACTTAATTTTATCCGCCATAATATCACCAATATTAAGTTACAGCCAAATTACTCTCCAATACAGGCAAAATGCATTTAATATTACTTGCTTCAATAACAAAATCGTCATCATCATATGACCAATAATCACATTGCGAACATTGATAACGAATATAACCATATGAATCTGTATATTCTATAATATCTCTACTACCGCATTCAGGGCATGCATCAATATATTTTGGAGATTTTGAGATACTGGAGCTTGATGAAGAAGAATCTTCTTTTTCCTGAGTATCTTTCTGCTGTTTTTCTATATCTTTATAATATTTTTCAAGACGATGTACAAAACCATCAAATTCAGCACCTTTTAAAACACCATTATTATTTTTATCTGCACCATTAAACATATCTAAAAGATCATTATAGGCAATATCCGATGACAAATCTTCAATTTCATAAAAACTAATAGCACCGTCACCATCAATATCCACTTGGTCAAATTCGGATGGGCGATAAGTGGCATCCCCTTCAGTGTATGATTCTAAAGGAAATCCAAAAAATATATGTCCTACCCAAGATAAAAGAAGCAAAAATATAAATACGGCAAAGATAATTATTATAAGTTTGATGATAATGTTAGCATCCCTAAACCTTTCAATGAAATTTTTATTTGAATTATTTATGGTTTTAGGAGCATTTAATCCGGCACCACAGTTTGGACAAAAATTACTCCCATCTTTAACTTCTGCACCACAATTATTACACCACATAATTATCTGCCCAATACCTATTTAATAATCAATTTAAAATACACATAGTTTAAATATATTATTTACACAATAATCTTTAATATATTATTTATATGAAGAATATTTATAATTATGCCAACACACAACGCAACTGTTAGATTTCACAACATTTATCATAAAACACATACAATTGTATAATAAGGTGATTGAAATTTTAAAAATGACATTAACTCCCCGATTTGGAGAAATAGATGGAATGAAACATGTAAACAACAACCATATTGGAGAATGGTTTGAACTTGCAAGAGAGGAAATCTACAGATATTTCATTCCAGACCTTGATTTGAATTTGGAAAAATGGAAACTGATTCTAGTTAGAAACGAAACAGATTTTTTAGGCCAGATACGCTACGGTCAGGATGTTGAAATAAGAACATACATATTGAAAATCGGAAATTCATCATTCACCGTTGGAAATGAAGTCTGGCAGGACAGTGAGCTTAAGGCAAAAGGAAAATCCATTATTGTCCATTATGATTATCTGAAAGAAAAATCAATTAGAATTCCTGACGACATCAGGTCAAAACTGAATAAGCTTTATCTGGATGAAGAGGACATAGGCAAAAAATAGCAGAAAATATATATCAATATAAATAAGGAAGTAGTTTTATGAAAGCAACTGAATTACTTGAAGAGATTAAAGAAAACCTAAAAGATTATCCGATTGAATATTTGAGAAATAAGGTTACTGATGACAGGTACAAAGACCCTATAACAAAAAGCTTAGCAAAATACAATTCACAGGCATGGGATGAAATATTTGCACTAAACATCAGTGATGATTTTGAAATTAAGGATGGCGTGGTTGAAAATCTAAAAAAGGACATTGACTTTTATTTTAACACTTACGCCGGCGGAGATGAGGAAACAAGAGAATTTACAAAATACATTTCCCTTTATTTGGCGCTTATTGCAAAAAGACCCTTGCATCCTGTTGGAGACAACCCTACAAAAGATCAGGTATTCATGCAAAACGGAGAATACAAATGCAAAACTAGAATCATGAGCATTAAAGAGGAAAATTCAATGTGCAGATATTGTGTCTGTAAAAATGCAGGTTTTGCTTTCGGATTTTAACTTAAAAGGTTAAAAAATGACAGTGATATATCTAAATTTCATCATCAATTAAAAAATCCAATATATTCATATGTTTAATTCCATCTTTGGACATATCAAATTCATCAGTTGATATGACATATTTTGGATAGTTATCCTTTACCAAAAGCAATGGTCTGAATTCTCTTTCAATTGTATCTTCATTAGATAATTCACGTGATACCTGAACATAGATTTTTTCACCCATTTTTTTACAGACAAAATCAATTTCATAATCCTTAATACAACCAATAGTAATTTCATATCCTCTTCTTAAAAGTTCAAAATAGACAATATTTTCAATTATCATACTATTGTTGAGTTGATTTCGTCCAATACGTACCTGATTGAATCCCTGATCAACACAATAATATTTTTCATTAATAGATAATATTTTTTTACCTTCCAAATCTTCTCTTTGTACTTTAAACAGCAAACATGCGTTTGTAAGATAATCCAGATAATTATAGATTGTTTTTGGTGAAACATTTATTTTTTCTTTTGTACGCAAGTAATCCGAAATGCTTTTTGAAGAAACAATTTTTCCGGTATTGTCCAATACAAAATCAACTATTCTTTTAAGCAATCCGCTATCCCGTATATTATATCTCTCAATGATGTCTTTCAAAAATATTGAGTTAAAAATATCATCCAAATATTCGATTTTATCTATTTCATTTTCTAAAGAAAGTAAAAATGGAAATCCCCCATATGTTAAATAATCTGCGAATGCTTTTTTATTTGGTGAACTTTTTTTATAATCCAAATATTCTTTAAATGAAAATGGGTACATTTTAATTTCCATGTATCTTCCTGCCAGATGAGTGGCCAATTCACCGGACAATAATTTTGAATTGGAACCTGTCAAGTAAATATCACTGTCATAATCTACTCGAAAGCTATTGATTGATTTTTCCCATCCATCAACATTTTGAATTTCATCAAAAAACATGTAAATTTTACCCGTAATGTTCTTTGTCAAATCTTTGACAAGTAAATCTAGTTCACGAGGATTTGAAACATTCCTATATTTTGCACTTTCAAAATTGATAAGAAGAATATTTTCTTCGTTAATTCCTCGTTTAAGCAGTTCATCTATGATTAAATTAAACATGTATGACTTACCGCAACGTCTTACACCAATTATAATCTTAATGATATCCTTATCAATTAATGAAGAAATTCTATTTAGATATAAATCTCTTTTAACCATGATTATATTATAAATTTATTAACA
>JAFUBV010000170.1 GCA_017460025.1 Methanobrevibacter sp.
AGTCCAATGAAGAAATATTGGCTGCAGTAAAATCCATAGAGGAAGCCCATATTCCTCGTGTAAGCTGTTCAGGAGGTTACGGATACAAAGGAAAACAGGCAGTAAACGCCTGCAGAATTGTCAAAGGACAATCCGATTTGGAAATCCTTGTAAATGTCGGCGGAGATTTGACAGAAAAGTCAGTACGTGAATTGGCTGAACTCGGTGCCGATACTGTATGCTGCAATCTTGAAACAATAAATGAAGAAGTATTCTATCAAAGAAAGCCTGGAGACTCACTGGATCAAAGAATACTGACATGTAAAAGAGTGAGTGATGCAGGAATTGCACTGTCTTCAGGATTGCTTTTAGGCCTCGGCGAAAGCAAGGAAGATAGAATAAAACACCTGAGATTCTTATCTAATTTCAAGACATTAAATGAAATTCCAATAATGGGTTTCAATCCCTATGAAGGCACACCAATGGAAAATCATCCTCCTTTCCCTTTAAAGGAACAGCTGAAAATTGTTGCTGTTACAAGAATAATGTATCCTGAAATTACCATTACAATGCCGACTCCAACTGTCGGGCCTGAAAATGTGGAATTCTCACTTAAGGCAGGTGCAAACAATCTTGCAACTGTGATAGCCGACAATTATCCTCATGAAGTTAAAGGGGTAGGATCTCCGGAATACGGCAACTACAATGAAGTTGTCAATGTCATAGAAAAATTGGATTTGATACCTCAAACTATTTAATCTCTTTTTTTAAGATATGATAATATGGCATTTGAAAAGATGATAGGGAATGCATTTGAGCAGTCTGAAAACAATTGCAGATTCGGAGACACTCCTGAAGAAATCGCTGAAATTCGGGAATATATAAGAAATGCTGAAAAGATATGCATACCCAATAAGAATGGGATTAAGGTTGAAGTTTTAAACAAAGTTTTAAATGAATACGGATTGCCAGAAGCCGAAATACTTAAAATTAACACAAATACTGCAGATACCAGCAGAATTCCTGCTCTTTCAAAGGCATATATTGCGCTTGACCAAAGCGATGCTGATTTAATCATAGCCAGAGGAAGGCTGGGAATCCCAGGTTCCGGTTCGTTACTGATTTTTATAGATAACAAGGGAAGGATACTGACCGCAGGAATGTCACCTTCACATCTGATTCATAAAAAGACAATAGAAGAGGCAGTTTACAAAGAGGCATGCGAAGCTCTTGAAAAGATAGGCTTTAAAAAAATGGAAGGTTGAATTATGGATATTGATACTGGAATAACCTCTGAAGTGTTTACAATAAAATCAGAAATAAAATTGATTGACATTTTCAATGAAATCATTTCAAAAAAATCCGAAGCCGTTTTTGAATACATTGAAAGCTTAAACATTGACGTTAATGCAAGAATAGTTGTCATCGGAACTTACTTCACAGGTGTAGGGATTGTCAAAAAGTTAAGTGAAAAATATGAAAATATACTGTTGATTGACATTTATCCTCATCTTGAAGAGTTGCTGTTCACTGATTTGGGCGGCGATCCTGAAAAGGGGATTGAATTTTCATCAGACCTGGACTTGATATATTCTGGAGAAGTTGTCATTGATACAACGGGTTTCGGCGGAATCACTGTTGAACAGTCATCAGAAATGGATGTTGAAGCATTTATAATAGAAGATCCTGTAGCTGAAGACAATGACGAGCTTTTAAAAAATAAGAATAACATCCGCGAAAGATTGGATGCAGTCAATTCACCAAATAAGGCCATCATAAAAACCCTGGGAATCAATACCAAAACTTCCGGAACAATGACACTCACTATAGGCATATTGACAGACTTGCTGAATAAGTTTCTTGAAAAGGAAGGCGTGCTTTATTGTGCATGTGAAATGGGATTTTTTGAAGAGGTCATATTCAAACAGAAGGATATTGAAAAGTTTATTGAACTGACTGACGTAAACGCCTTTAAGGTATCAACAATCAAGCCATTTGATTTGGATGAGCTGATTAAAGAAGAAATTAATAAAATAACCTCAGAAATGATTTTATGAAACTTAATAAGATAATTGAATTTTTAAATGAAAAAATACCTGAATCTTTAGCTTTAAGCTACGATAAGGTTGGATTTGCATGTGATTATGATTTAAATCAGGATATCAAATCCATTAAAGTTTTCATGGACTTGTTCCCTCAAGACGATGTTGGGGGTGCCGATACGCTGATAATAACCCATCACTCACCATTATTTATTCCAAAGACGCCTACATATGTAATCCATTCAAATTGGGATATCATAGACGGTGGAGCTAATGATGCACTTGCAGAAACTCTCAATCTCGAAGTCATGGGATATTTTGATAATTCAACAAAAATCGGAAGGGTTTGCAAATCAAATCAGACATTCTCTGAGATGAAAAAGACAATTCTTGATAAATTCGGCAATGCCCGAATTGTGAATAAACTGGATGATGATGAAACTGTAAAAAATATTGGCATAATATCAGGTTTCGGACTTAAGAATCCATACTATATTGAACTGGCAAAGGACAAGAATTTGGATATTCTGATTTCCGGAGATTTGACTCAGGAATGCGCAATACTTGCCAAAAATTTAAATATTACATTAATTGACTTAAACCATCATGAAAGTGAAGTTCCTGGCCTATATGCTCTTGGAGATATGCTGGCTGAACTTGACGTTAACATAGATATTATTGATCGAAAACCAATAGAAAAATTAGAATGATAAAATGACAGATGAAATTCAAAAAATGGAAGATATGCAGGTTCCAAAAGGAAGAATAGATTTGAGTGGCTGTGGAAGATTAGGTTTCAGAAATGCAATAAACCTGATGCAGGTCCACAGGGGAGGACCGAAAGTAATAGGTGCATTTGACGGTCAAAAGATTGACGGCGGAGATGTAATATTCACGCTTTACGGTGCTGAAACCGGTCAATACAAACCTGATTTCATAAAACAGCTATGCACTCACAATAAAGATTTCAGAAATATCATAAGCTATCCAGAATTTATTGACGATGAAAATATCGATTTGATTGAAGGTGATGTGGTAATCATAGTCATTGCAGGAGGAAATACAATACCTACTGCCGCAAAGATAATAAAGCATGCTCAAAAAAGAGGAGCAAAAACAATAGGAACTGCAGGAATATTCGGTTTCGGCGATGAAAACATTGAAATCAAGGACATCTCAGAATATGATGATTCAAATCCTGCCGTTGAAGAGTTAAGAAAAGAAGGAATAACTGAAAATCACCTGATATTAACGACAAACAAATTAATCAGGGACAATGAACCGGTTACCCCATACACTTTAGATGAAGTTGCAAAAATCATCACAATGAATGCATTAAAATTATTGGTAAATCAAACTGATAAAAATAGCAACAGCTGAATGCTTCACTCATGGAAAAA
>JAFUBV010000171.1 GCA_017460025.1 Methanobrevibacter sp.
ACAAAACATTCTGTAAAAAAATAACATTATACTCATTACCATTTGCAATAACCGGAGTATTATACACAGTTTATTATTCAATTGACGCAGTAATGCTGACAAATCTAGTTGGAGACTATGCAACAGGAATATATAATGCAACAGGAAAGTTAATACTAGTTTTAACAATTTTCTACTCAGTCTATAGTGCAGTAATATTTCCAGTAATGAGCAAATTTTTCAAAAACGATGAAAAATTATTATTGATAAGTTATGAAAAATCAATCAAATATCTAATGCTTGTTATGATTCCACTAGCTACGGCAACAATGTTTTATTCCACAGACATCATTAATTTAATTTATGGGCAGGAATATGATGCAGCTTCATCTGTTCTATCAATACTGATATGGACCGTGTGCTTATTGTTTATCAGCGGTGCAGGCAACAACTTATTAAATGCATCCCATAAAGAAGTAACCGTTACTAAAATTTATGTCATTGCTGCAGTGTTTAACATTATTGCAAACTTTATTTTAATCCCAATTCTATCATATAATGGAGCAGCAATCACAACAGTATTGAGCGATATTCTAATCGTAATAATTCAAACTTACATAATTTATAAAATCGGACACCAGCCTGACAGAAAATTATATTTAGATTTAATTAAAATCATCATAGGATCAGGAATTCTGGGAATCGCACTCTACTTCCTGCACCTGAACATGTGGGTAGCTCTTCCGGTTGGAATAATAATCTATTTTGCAGCAATTTACCTATTAAGATTATTCGACAATGACGATAAATACGTGATTAAAGAGATTTTAGGCAGGAATTGAACCATGTGCTTTGAATTTAAAAACAGTTTTTTAGATAAACATGCCTACAGCATTTTAATTATCTTACTGCTCATTGCAATACTCTGCCTGATTTACAAAATTTATTCAAACATTAAGGGATATTCCCCAGACAGTAAGGAAATCTTTGAAGCATATAATGCATTGTACACTACTCTCATTATTGCATCAATTACCCTTATAGGAATATTTTTCAATTTAAGAGACAATAGACTGTTAAGAAATCAGCAAGAACAGGAAAAGAATGATGAATTGAAACGAATAAATAAACGGCAGGAAAACATTAGATTATTGATAAGTATTGAAGTTCACAATAACTTAAATATCTTAAGAGAATTTAAATCAGATATAAATTATCTTAATCCATATCCTATTGAAAAACCCTCTTGTACAGTTACTGCATGGAATTCATCATATGATGACATAGCATCAGTCTTTAGTAAAGAGGAGTTAAGAATCATAATGGAATTTTATGATAAATTGGAGAAATTAATGGATGATAAAAATTGGTTAAAACGCAACAATGGCAAAGCTAATCGTTCATCCAAATCATTTGCCAACCAGCCGATTAATTTTATAAGCATTAGAAATAATAAAACCTTTATATTGGATTTTGTTGAGAAGATATTATATCTAGACTATGACTTAGATTTTTTAGAAGAAGTTGACTAAATTCTTCTTACTTACAGAAATTAAAGTTTCTAATTATTCATTACAATTATGAAAAGCAACAGTTTGAACTTCTATGAATCAACCATAAAAAATGTTATGAAACACTGACATTAAGTACCAAACTATAAAATAATTTTTATCATGCATCAAATGCACATTAACTTACTATCAATCCCAAATTAAATATTTCTTCAAAATCCAAACAATCCTTTTTATAAGATTTGAGAAAATCAATCCTTAAATCTTTAAAGAAATTTATGGTTTATAAATGTCTAAAAAAATTAGTTTTGTGCCACTAAGTGTCCATTAATTATTTTTATTCGGGTTCATTAATGATTTTACCTATACTTGTGATTTGTTCAAAAATATTTTACACTCGAATAATTTCACAGAGGGTTAATCAAACGTCATAATCTTTGTGAAAACATGCTTTAGATTAACTGGATTGTGAGAATTATTAGTGTTAATGTCAAGGTTTGAGTAATTGATTTTGTTGATGTAGATTCAGCGAAATATTTATGAAAAAATCGTTGACTCTCCCAGCATAAGTATATTGTTGGAAATATTATCTACAATACAAATAATTTATGATAAACTTTTATAAAACAATAAAATGGTTTAAAACAGAATTACGGATAAAAAAAATAGTTGAACAAAGACAAAATCATCATTAACAATGAACTATCAACGATGGAATGTAAAAATATTTTAATCTGAAAAGATAAATACATAATTAAAATAATAAAAGTGATTATTATGCCTGAAGAAAAAGATTTAGAAAGGCAAAGAAATAAAATGGTAATCAGTAAAATTATTCATACTGAAAATTTATCAGACATGATTGCTGAAAATATTATTAATAAAATTTACAATAAGTTCCCATATATAAAACGCAAAGACAATGAAAATAACTCTTATTGGACTGGTTTTACATCAGACTACATTTATTCATGTAAGTATAAAAATAATGATAGAGATGGAGAAAAAATACTTGATAAAAAATTTGATGAAATAAAAGATAAAGGAATTGTATCAAGAATATTTAAAAATACTTTCGTCCTAGATAATGGTGTAGGATTAAATCCTTCATACATTGATACCTTCATATTACCTTCATTGAATTTTATATGTATTATCGGAAATAAACAAGTTACACGACCCGAAATAGAAATAAAAAATTTTCTAGAAGACAATAATATTGAATATGAAGAAATTAATTTTACTCATGATTTTTTATTTTGGGTTTTATGGAAATTAAATAATGGCGAAGATATTTCCCCAGAGATTTCTATAGATTTCTTTGATAATTTATATAAAAATGGCAATACTAATTGTAATTTATCACTATACATTAAACCACTTAATGATCGTTGAGAGTAAATAAGCATATTACTTTTTTCAAATTCTCCTTCTTTAGATATATTTATACTAAATTTAAATGTTTTGTCATTGTATAAAAATTCTCCTTTTAAATGATTGATTGGTTTTTGATTAAACAATCCATAGCAGATAGGTAGTGAAGGCAATTCTTGACCTCCACCTTCAGTTTTGATACTATTCAATGCATTATATCTTCGTTAATTATGTGCTCTACTTGACCATACTCTTAAATTATAAAAGAAATATATAGAAATCTCT
>JAFUBV010000018.1 GCA_017460025.1 Methanobrevibacter sp.
GATAGATCAAAGTAATTTTTCCAAAATAGAAAATGGAAAAAGAACTTTAAATTTAACATTGGCAAATAAGATATGTAATTTGTATGCCTGTTCTCATGAATATCTGCTGGGAATAAGTGATGATTATGATGTTAATAAAGTAATTGTTGTAGAAAATAATTCTAATATGGATTTAAACGCTATTGCAAAAGTTAATGAAGTAATTATGTATTTAAATCTTTTATCAGAATTGGATGATGGTGTTTATAATGGATAGGTTAACTCAAATTAAAGTTGTTGAATTGAGAAAAAAATGGGGTTTTGACTGTTACACTCCAATAAACTTACTTCAAACAGCTATTGATAAAATTGATAATTTAACATTAATATGGATGCCTTTAAAGGAAAATTTTGGAGGATGCAGTTATAAAAATGAGAATAACTCTTTAATTTTAATTAATTCAATTCATTCAAAAGGCAGACAGAATTTCACAATAGCTCATGAAATATATCATCTGTTGTATGATGATGAAAGTTTTGGAATGTGTGACTTTAATAATAAGTCTGGAGATGAAAATCTTGCCAATGAGTTTGCTTCAGGTTTACTGATGCCGGAATATGCATTATATGATTTTATGAGCGTTAACAATATTGAAAAATGGTCAATTGACGATATCATCAGGTGTGAACAATATTACCAAATCAGCCATAATGTATTTTTGGACAGATTAAAATCTGATAATCTAATAACTGATGAAGAATTCAGGGAATTTAAAAAGGATATAGTCAAAAAAGCCACATTAATGGGTTATGATGTGGACTTATATTTGAAATCTAATGAAAAACATGAATTTTTTTCTTTGGGTAAAATAATTCCTCTTACAGAAAAAATTTTTCGTGATGAAAAGATATCTAAAGGAAAAAAACGTGATATCCTATCTTCGGTTTTCCGTCAGGATATTATTTTTAATAATTTTAATGGGTGATAATTTGAGCAATAAACCTATTTTCTATGATAGTGATTTTTTGATCTGTTTTTTAGGAATAGGTGAAGTTGAATTATTATTTAAACTATTTTCAAAAATAATTATTCCATCACCAGTATATTGGGAATTAACAAATAAAAAATCACCAGTAATCATTAAAAATAATCTAAAAAAGCTAATTAATCAAAATAAAGTTGAAGTTAAAGAATTGGAATTTTATTCTCCGGAATATATTAAATATCTATGTATTTCTAAAGGATATTGGACTAATAACAAACCTATTGGTATGGGGGAATCATCAGCAATGGCTTTAGCAATTGAATGAAGGTATTGTTGCAAGTAATAATATTAATGATATTTTTGAAATATGTAATCAGTTTGATATCCCAATTCTTACTGTATCTATTGTTTTGTCAAAATTATATGAATTAGATTCTATTTCAGAGAAAGATGCAGAATCACTTTGGTTAAAAATTATTAATGATGACCATATACTTCCTAGAAATACTTTTAAACAATATTATGAAGAATTGTATGAAAAGGATATTGTGGAATTATTGAAAAATTATAAGTTATAGATTACCAGATATTCTGTAAAAAATAAAAATGAATTGATATTGGTTAATAGTTCTTTTTTTCATATTTGGGCTTCAAAAACCCTATTCTTTTCTTTTTTTTAAATTAAATCCCCATATTTTATATACTTTTTAATTTATAAATATCTATAATAAATGGGGGTGATTTCTTGAAATATGGTAGAATAATTATTTTGCTGGTAGTAGTTCTTTTACTTGTTATTGTTGCTGCTAGTGCACTATCATCTGATCATTCTGTTTCAAAACAAGATTCAACAATTAAAATTCTAAATAATAAGACAATTTACACAAATGATTCAGTTATGGTTAAACTAACTGATTTGAATAATAATCCTATAGCTAATGCGGATGTTGACATTGAATTATATGACAAAAACGGCACTTTGATTACTCGCCAGACTGTTAAGACAAATAGTGATGGTGAGGCTTCCATGGTCTTAGAAAATGTTTCTGAAGGCGAATATGATGTTAACATTACTTTTGAGGGTAATGGTGAGTATAATTCTTCTAGCTTATCCCGTAGTTTAAATGTGGTTGATTTATATTCTGAGGAAGAAGCTGTAGCAGAAGCAGTGGAATATGAAGAAAGTTATGATGGTTATGATTACTATTACTATGACTACTATGGAGGAAGTACAGGCACCGGCGATGCAGAATCCGAGTCTGGCGATACTCCGTCAGAGACATGATTAATCTTTAACTTTATTAATAGAGAATAACAAACATATAGATATTATTTAATAATGTAGGAGTTATATTTTTATGTCAATTGAAAAAGATGCAGAAAAGATTATAGAAGAATTTTCAAAAACTTTGGAAAATATTCCGGATTCAGAGGAAACATGGTATATTACCGATAACTTAAACTTAACTCGTGAAGACGTGCCTCATGAGAAGAATCCTGAAAAGATTTTAAGAAATGCGCATATTGACAAAGATGGCAATCTTAAGGTTAAAAAGGCTGATTGGATTTAATTATAATTAAGGTGAGTAATATGAGAATGAATTTAGTTCTTGAACTTTTGGATGTTCCTGGACAGTTAGTTTCTGTATTGGAACCGATTAGCGGTCTTGGTGCAAATTTGGTTACTGTAATCCATAAGAGGGACGCTAAAAATGAAAACGGTAAGATTCCTGTTCAGCTTACTTTGGAAGGTGAACAAGACAGTCTCAATCGTGTAATCAAAAGATTTGATGATTTGAACATTTCCATCATTGAAAAGGATGGTGTCATCAACAAGGAACTGGTCAGTACCATTTTAATCGGCCATATTGTCGATAGGGATGTAAGGGATACTACCGATAGGATTAATGCATTGGACGGCGTTTATGTTGTTGGATTTGATATCAAGTTAGATGGTGAGAAAAAATCAACTGCACTGATTAACCTTGAAGTTGCTTACGGAAAGAAACAGTATGCATTTGACGAGATTGAAAAAATCTCTGAAGAAAAAGAATTACTTATGATTAATGAGGTTTAGGGATTATTATGAATGAATGTAAGATTATTATAATGGGATTTGGATCAGTGGGTCAGGGAATTGCCCAATCTATCGCATTAAAGAAAGCTATGATAAAAGAAAAATATGATGTGGAATTAAAAGTTGTAGCTGCTGCTGATTCATCTTCTTCCGCTATTAATCAAGATGGTCTGGATGAAATGTTGCTTATCCACAGTAAAAACAGTGAAGGTAACTTGACTGCTTATCCAAACGATGGTACTAACATATCAGGCCTTGATGTATTGGATGCTGTTGAATATGATTTGTTGATGGAAGCAACTCCTACTAATATTTCAACTGCTGAACCTGCATTATCATTGACATACAAAGCATTTGATCAAGGAAAAGATGTTGTAACATCCAATAAAGGACATTTGGCACTTAAATTCAAAGAAGTAACTGAAAAAGCTCAAGATAAAGGTGTTGAATTTAAGTATGAAGCAAGTGTCGGTGGAGCAATGCCAATTATCAATTTCACACGTGAAACACTTGCATCCTGTGGCATCAAATCAATTGTAGGTATTTTAAACGGTACTACAAATTATATTCTGTCAAGGATGACATCTGAAGGTTCACCTTATGACATCACATTGAAGGAATCTCAGGAGTTGGGAATTGCTGAAACCGACCCGACCCAGGATGTTGAAGGTATTGATGCGGCTTGTAAAACTGTAATTCTAGCCAATTCACTTTTAGGAATCGATGCAACTTATGATGATGTGATTGTTGAAGGTATTTCCAATATCACTTCAGAAGCAATTGACCTTGCCCGCAAAGACGGCTATTTAATCAAGTTAATAGCTGAAGTAACTCCTGATACATTAAAGGTATCTCCACGTTTGGTCAAAAAAGGAAGTTCCTATGATGTAAGCGGAACTTTAAACATGGCTACAATCAAAACTGATTTGGCTGGAGAAGTTACTGTAATGGGACTCGGTGCAGGTTCACTTGAAACTGCATCAGCGATGTTAACTGACGTAATTAGTATTTTAAAAACTAAATACTAATTTTTTATTCTTTTTTTGGACTTTGATAATATGAAATATGTAATTTTTATTCCTGATGGTTCTAGCGACCTTCCTATTGACGAATTAGACGGTAAAACTCCACTTCAAGCAGCAAATACTCCAAACATTGACAAATTAGCACAAAACGGATTCGGCGGATTTACAAATAATGTTCCTGACGGATATACTCCAGGGTCTGATGTTGCAAACATGAGCATTTTCGGATACAATCCTGCTGATTTCTACACAGGACGTGGACCTCTTGAAGCGGGAAGTGTCGGTATTGAAACGTCTCCGACAGATGTAATTTTCAGATGCAACACAATAACAGAAAAGGATGACTCAATGCACAACTTCAATGCAGACCACATCACCTCTGAAGAGGCGGCCATATTGATGGATGCATTAAATGATTATTTCAATGAAAAATATGATGACTTTAAAGGCAAGTTCTATTCTGGTATAAGCTATAGGCATTTATTCGTATACTCATGTGACAGTGATGAGGATGCTGAAGTTCTGGCAAATCTCAATACAGTGCCTCCTCATGATATTGCCGGAGAAAATCTGACAGAATACACCACATGGGACAATGATTTGGCAATTAAAATGAGAGACATCATGTATGAAGCACAGGATGTTCTCAAAGATCATGAAGTCAATCAAAAAAGAATTGCTGAAGGCAAATGCCCTGCTAACATGGTATGGCTATGGGGACAAGGTCTGACTCCGGCTTTACCTGACTTTGAGGAAACATATGGCCTTACAGGTGCCGTAATAACAGGTGTTGATTTGCTTAAGGGAATCGGCGTATTTGCTAATCTGGATGTTATTGACGTGCCTGGGGCTACAGGATTTTTCGACACTGATTATAAGGCTAAAGGAGAATATGGAATCGAAGCCTTAAAAACCCATGATGTGCTTTTCATTCATATAGAAGCGCCTGATGAAGCCGGACACGCTCAGCTGATTGATGAAAAGGTAAAGGCAATCGAAAGAATTGACGAGTTTATAGTCGGACCAATAATCGACAGTCTTGAAGGCTTAGAGTTTAAGGCAGCAATCCTTCCTGATCATCCGACACCAATTTCAATTGGAACACACACCCGTGATGACGTGCCATTGGTGGTATATGCATCAGATAAGACAGGTGATGAATGCACTTCATTTGATGAAGAAGGCGTAAAAACAGGTTCAATTGAAAAGCAAGAAGGATATAAACTATTATCAAGATTAATCAACGAATTTTAAGGAGAGTAATTATATGAAAGTTTTATTATTGAATGGAAGCCCACATAAAAATGGATGCACCTACACTGCACTGTCTGAAGTGGCAAAAATACTAAATGAAAACGATATTGAAACCGAAATATTTTGGATTGGAACAAAACCACAAATGAGCTGTATTGCATGCTACAAATGCAAAGAAATCGGAGAATGTGCATTTGACAATGACAAAGTAAACGAGTTTGTCAAAAAAGCATATGATGCTGACGGATTCATATTCGGTTCACCTGTACATTATGCTGCAGCAACCGGAGGAATCACCACATTCCTTGGAAGGGCATTCTACTCCAATTCCCAGGCAACAGGCGGTGAAGCATTCAGATTCAAACCTGCAGCAAGCATCGTATCTGCAAGAAGGGGTGGAAACACCGCAACCTATGACCAGCTCAACAAGTTCATGGGTATTAGCCAAATGCCTATTATCACATCATATTACTGGAATATGGTTCACGGAAACACTCCGGAAGAGGTTCTTCAGGATGAGGAAGGATTATGCACAATGAGACAGCTTGCAAGAAACATGGCATACTTCCTTAAATGCATCGAAGCAGGTCAGGAAAAAGGCCTCGAACATGAAGTTGAACCGAAAATAGGTACTAATTTTATCAGATAGAAAATGAATCTCTTCAAGACTCCTGAAGGTTATTTGTTTTCTAACAAAGCCCTGTTCTATCTGTTCATACCATTGCTTATAGAACAGGCTTTGGAATTTTTTGTAGGACTGGCAGACTCTATAATGGTGGCATCTCTAGGTGAAGCGGCTATCAGTGGAGTTTCACTAGTTGATTTTTTAATGCAGCTTCTTATTTTTTCTTTCTCGGCACTGGCAACGGGCGGTGCTGTAATTGCCGGGCAATACCTGGGAGATAATAAAATAAAAGAAGCCCGTAATGCTTCAAATCAGTTAGTATGGTTTTCAGGCATATCATCAATAGCTTTTATGATTATAGTCCTTTTGGCAAGATCATTGCTGATTAATGTACTGTTTGGTCAAATCGAAGCGGACGTATGGATGAATGCGAACATATATTTGTTGATAGTGGCTCTTTCAATTCCGTTCATTGCAATTTATAATGCCGGAGCCGCAGTATTTAGAACAACAAACAATGCATCCCTTCCAATGAAAATCATGCTTGTCTGTGATATTTTGAATGTTTTGGGAAATGCATTCTGCATATATTACCTTGGCTGGGGAGTGGAAGGAGTTGCAATTCCAACGGTAATCTCACGTTTTCTTTCAGCTGCCGTAATTTTATATTATGTTCTGGATAAAAACTACGTCCTGCATATCAAAAGAACACTAAAACATAAATTCGACTGGCTGATACTGAAAAATGTATTGAATGTAGGCATTCCATATGGAATAGAGAACGGTCTTTTCCAATTAGGTCGTATTTTAGTGTTAAGCCTTGTTTCAACATTCGGAACAATGGCAATAGCCGCAAACTCAGTAGGTTATGCAATAGGAATATTTTCAGTGCTGCCAGGATTTGCAATTAATCTGGGATTAACTGCAGTAATCTCAAGATGCGTTGGGGCAAATGACTATGAGCAGGTAAGATACTACAACAAAAAGGTAATTTTAATCGTATTTCTCTCACATCTGCTGATTAACATTGCAATTTTTGCATTGCTGCCTTTTATTTTAGAGATATATCAGCTGTCTCCACAGACTGCTGCAATGACAACAGAAATGGTCATATGGCACGGTATCTTTGGAATAATAATCTGGCCAATAGCATTCACGTTGCCTGCAATGTTCAGGGGAGCGGGAGACTCAAAATCCGTGATGTACATAAGCCTTGCTGTAATGTTTACATGCAGAATAGGATTTTCATATGTTATAGCTGACTGGATGGGAATTGGAGTGTTTGGAACATGGATAGCAATGTTTATCGACTGGTTTGTAAGGTCAGGATTATACATTTACAGATACTTTTCAGATAAATGGACGCAATATCGTGCAGTCTAGAAAACATAATTAATTTAAATAGAAATTTAATAATATTATTAAGTGATTCATATGGTATTGTTTAGAGGAGACATCAAGTGTAAGAGCCTGCAGAGAAGAACATCAATAAGCGTGATACTGCCTGCAGACAACCTGCATTTTTTAAATGACACTGAAGAAATCGTTGAAAAGCCTTACAGGACATTATATTTGCTCCATGGATTATATGGCAGTGATGACATTTTTCTTGCAAACACATCAATCCAGAAATTTGCAGAAGACCACGGAATAGCTATTGTAATACCCTGTGGAGAAAACAGCTTTTATCTGGATGATTACGATTCACACCGGTTATTTGGAGAGTATGTCGGTCAGGAATTGTTGGATATTACAAGAAACATTTTCCCATTATCCGATAAAAGAGAGGACACGTTCATTGCAGGATTTTCAATGGGAGGATATGGTGCCATTAGAAACGGACTGAAATATTGTCAAAACTTCTCTAAAATAGGAATGATTTCTGCAGCACTGATAACTGATGATATTGTCAACTATGGCGATAACTCCAATGTATTGTATTCCAGAAAGTTTTATGAATCAGTTTTCGGTAATCTGGATGAGGTTAAGGGTTCAGACAAAGATCCAAAACACCTGATTGAAAATTGCAACGACATTCCAGAAATATATATGGCCTGCGGAATTGATGACTTTCTGTTTGAAAAGAATGCTGATTTTTACAGGTTTTTGAATTCTCATGATATTGATGCTACTTTTGTTGGCGATGAAGGCGAGCATACATGGGAGTTCTGTGATAAATATATTAAAGAATTTGTTAAAACTTTATAAAAATAGTCATCAATGTTTTTGTGAATTTTAATAGAAATTAATGAGGTAATTGTACCTCTATATTTTATTATTTTTCAGTTATTTAATTTTTTTCAAGTCAATATTGCTATTAGAATGTAAATTTCTAAAGAAAAAAAGTAAGATTAAAAATCTCACTTAAAATTTCAAGTCATCGACAGCCCTGATAAGCTCAATCATGTGCATGTCTTTCACGCTCTGGTCTGCAAAGCTGTATTCCTCATAATAGAATGCAGGAATTCCATTGTTATTTAAAGGTTCTGTTAAAAAAGGACCGCTGGTTGTTGATTCCGGCGTATAATAACTAATGTTTTCGCATTTGCTTGCAACATCAACTGCACATTTCTCGCCTGATCCTCCCAGAATCGGACTGAAGACAAATGTCTGGTATGGATATGCGCCGACGTTTGAGTGAACATCAACCGCTGCCTTATAGCTTCCGTTTGCAATTTCCGGATATACATATTTGTATGCTAGATTCTGTCCGTTCTGTCTTCCCTGACTGTTGTCTGATGCTCCGTCACCATAATAACCCACATCTTCGGTCACATTAATTATATAGATGTCATAACAGTAATTCAGGTCATTCATGGTCGGCAAAAGTTTTACTAATGTTTCGTGTGTTTCATGCTCCAGCGGATGAACTCCAACAACATAAGCTATTTTTTCACCGCTTGGATTTCCGACATTTCTGATTACTTCAACGGAACCCGGATCGTCTGTTGAGTTTGCAATCAATTCACGTGAAAGTGCTGAAGCGCTTTGGGTTTGTCCAATATTATCTATGCTTAATATGTTGCTTTCATTAAATGCAACTATTCCAACGCCTATTATAATAATCAATATTGCAAGTATAAGATATTTCTGTTTAGCCATATTATCTCCTAAAAAAATAAGAAAACTAAGATAATCATATCTTAGTTTATAATTTCAATCCGTCTACTCCATAAATGAGCTGCATCATGTGAGTATCTTTTTGAGCTTGGCTTGCAAAGCTGTATTCTTCAAAGTAGAATGCAGGAACTCCATGATTGTTCAATGGAATTGTCAGGTATGGTCCGCTTGTAGTTTGGCCTAATTGGTAATAGACTACATCTGCACATGTCTTTGCAACTGCTCTTCCGTACTGTTCACCTAATCCTCCGGTAACCGGGCTGAATACGAATGTTTTGTATGGGTAAGCGCCGACGTTTGAGTGAACGTCAATAGCTAATTTGTATCCTCCGTTAACGATTTGAGGGTATACGTAATTGTATGCTAGATTCTGTCCGTTCTGCCTTCCTTGACTGTTGTCTCCTGATCCGTCTCCATAATGCCCGACATTTTCCACTACATTGATGACATAAATGTCATAGCAGTAGTTGAAACCCGGAACTGTAGGGAGGAGTTTCACGAGAGTGTCGTGTGTTTCATGTTCTAAAGGGTGGACTCCAACAACATATGCTATTTTTTTAGCTGATGGATTTCCTATGTTTCTTATGACGTCAACTGAACCTGGTCCAACATTTATGCTGCTTGAAACTAAATTTTCATCATATTCTGCTGTAATCGTATATGCTCCATCTTTGAAGTTGCCTAATGGGCATTTTGCTATTCCCTGGGAATTTGTTTTCACTTTAATGATTTGTCCGTTGATATTGAAATGGATAATTTTTCCTGTATCTGGGTTTCCGACATCGTCAACCAATTTGATGTCAAATGTATTTTGACGTGAATAGCAGAGATATGAACTTTCAGGTGTTATTTTAGGCAATACTTTAATCAAAGAAGACTGCTTTAAGGTGCTGTTGGGGTTTTCAGCTGTTAGGATATAATCTCCCGGTGAAAGGTTTATGTTTCATTTCACAATTCCGTCCTCATCACTTTCACGGATATAGAACACTCCATTGATGTTCAATGTTACATTGGCATTTTTTAAAGGATTTCCCTGATTGTCCAATACCTTGGCTGTTGCATATGAATCGTTTTTATAGTATTTGGTTAAATTGTAGCAGAATAAGTTTGATAAAACAGTGACCGTGTTTGATGTTTTCAGATTATTGTCCTCACGTTCTATTGTCAGGATGTATTGTGAAGGGTTCAAATTAATGTTCAGCACTGCAGTACCGTTTTCATCGGTTGTGCGTTTATAGAACACTCCATTAATGTTGATTGATATGTTAACGTCTGATTGAGGATTTCCTTCACCGTCAAGTATTGTCGTATAAAATTGAGAGTCATTCTTGTAGTATTTGGTCAGGTCTTTTGATAGAATGCTTGTGAGAATGGTAATTGTATTCATGACGGTTGAGTTATCATAACAGTTTTTGCTTGTTATTTGATAGATTCCTGGGTTTAAGTTAATGTTCAGTTTGGCGCTGCCGTTATCGATAAGTCTTTTGTATGTATTCCCGTTAATTGTGAAGTCAACTGATCCGTCTGTCAGCGGTGTGCTGTTTTCATCATAAACTTTGACTTCAAACTGTGAATCGTTTTTATAGTACTTTGTCAGGTCATTTGCAATTATTGTAGGGTTAGCATCATCATTATCTGCAGAATCGATGTCATTTGCTGTAGTATTCAATTCATCGGCACTGACAATGTTAACGCTTAAAAATATAATGAAAATGCAAATTAAAAAGATTTTCTTTTTCATAACTTTCCTCCATCTTAGTAATAATGATAATAAATTTACTTTTTGAATTTAATATATTTTTATATATTAAAAAAACAAAAATTATAATATTAAATATTAATTCTAGGAGAGGATTTTTCTGACAAAATACATTATTATTACTGGAGGTGTAGTAAGTTCCATAGGTAAGGGAATTACTTCAGCCTCTATGGGTAGGATTTTAAGATCTTATGGTTTAAAAGTATCAGCTATTAAAATTGACCCTTATTTAAACTGGGATTCCGGAACACTCAATCCTTATCAACATGGGGAAGTTTTCGTAACAAATGATGGTATGGAAACTGATTTAGATTTAGGTCATTATGAAAGATTTTTGGATGTTGAACTTGAAGGTTTCGCCAACATCACTACTGGAAAAGTTTATGAATCCGTTATCAAAAAGGAAAGGGAAGGAGGATACTTGGGAGAATGTGTACAGGTTATTCCTCACATAACTAATCGTATTAAGGAAATGATTAGGGAAACTTCCGAAAAAAAGGATTATGATGTTGTATTGATAGAGCTTGGTGGTACCGTTGGGGATATTGAAAGCCAGCCATTTTTAGAGGCTTTAAGACAATTACGTAATGAGGAAGGTTCCGCTAACGTAATGTTCGTTCATGTTACATTCATCCCTTACTTGAATGCTGCAGGCGAATTCAAGACCAAACCTACACAGCATTCCACAAAAGAATTGAGAAGTATGGGTATCAACCCCGATGTCATTGTCTGCAGATCACAGGAACACATTGATGACGCTCTTTTAGCAAAAGTCGCTCATTTCTGTGACGTTGATGTAAATGCGGTTGTAAATACTCCTGATGCAGGCTCAATCTATGAAGTGCCTCTTGTTCTGGAAGAAAATGATATAGGTAAATTGATAGTTGATAGAATAGGTTTGGATATTACTCCAGATTCCTCTAAATTAGATGATTGGGCAGAAGTTGTCGAATCCCTTAAAATCCAAGATCCTAGTGTAACCATTGGTATTGTCGGAAAATATGTTGAACTTGAAGATGCATATATCAGTATTAGAGAATCTCTCCAGCATGCGGCAGCAAGCATTGGCGTAAAGGCAAATATTGAATATTTAAGTTCTGATGTTGAAGAGCTTGATACAGACATTATGGATAACTTTGACGGTATTCTCATTCCTGGAGGATTCGGAGAACGTGGATTCGAAGGAAAATTGGATGCTGTTGATTATGCTATTGAAAACAATGTTCCTTTATTCGGTATATGCTTAGGTATGCAGTCCATTGTCACTCAATTCGCAAGACGTAACGGATATCCTGATGCAAACAGTTCCGAGTTTGATGATAACC
>JAFUBV010000172.1 GCA_017460025.1 Methanobrevibacter sp.
CCCCAGAAAGAGCTGTTGTCAAGATATTATTATCATTAATTATCTTTAAGACCCCATAACCTGAAGGTTTAGGGCATGTCACAATATCATCCCAGCAGGGATTGTTTGAACCCCACCAGTTATTGTTCAAATCGACTTCCTTTGTTTTTAAAACGCAGCTGTCATCAAGCAGTTTACAGTAAGATATGTTAGCAACACCTTCTTCGATTTCCAAATCATCACCCATGATTGCCTTGTTAGATATGAATGTTGATTTGGTAACGTTCAATGCTGTACTGTCAATATTTCCTCCGCCGATGAATATTGCTCCACCATAGCCAGCCTCATTACCATTAAATATTGAGTTTATGATTTCAAGCTTTGATGCCCATACATAGATTGCTCCGCCGTAGTTGTCATTTCCCAAAGCGGAATTTCTGATGAATGTTGAGTTGATTATGGAAAACCTGTTTCCCTGTCCTTTGACTGCACCGCCGTTTCTGGCTGCTGTGTTGTTTATAAATGTTGAGTTAACAATAGTTGCATTAGCCACATTGGAAACAGCTCCACCATCCCTTCCGAACGCATCGTTAGCTATAAAAAGACTATTCTTTACAATAAGATTGCCGCTGTTGTCGATTGCCGCTGCGGAACGTGCTGAATTGTTTATGAAAACTGAATTTTCAACATAGAGATTCGCATTGTTGACAACTGCAGCTCCAAAGGAATCAGAATATGCGTTGATGAAAGTCAAATTAATCAAGTTGACATCGGCAGATGAACTGTTCACATTGAAAATGATTGATTCATAGTTTCCGTCCAGCACAGATGCGCCTTCACCGAGTATCGTGACTGATTTTGTTATGTTAATTTGTCCCTGAGCGTAAGATCCGTTTTTTAAAAGAATGGTATTTTTCTCATCATTAACATCATCCAAAGCTCGTGTAATGTTATAATAAGGATTTTCAATACTTCCATCCCCATTATCGTCACCATCATATGATACATATATCATATCATCACTAGCCGAAACAATAGGCATTAAAATACATATTGTAACTATTAAAAATGACAATACCGCTAATTTTTTATTTTTAATCATGATTTTCCTCCAAATACAATATGAAAAAAAGTATCATTGATGAAAATTTATAAAACTAATGATATTTAAAAGTAGTCAAAAAAAGAAAAAAAAGATTAGGTTTATACATCAGAGTATAATAAACCTAATGCTCTGTTTGCATATAACAAGATAAATGGATAAACAACTAAAGCAGCTATGATAATTCCTATATAAGGAATAGCTGTAATTAAAGCTCCAATAAGTCCAATTACACATGCTATAAGCCATAAAACAATTAAAAATGCAAATAATCTTAAAATACCTATTTCTTTAATATCTGAAAATATTTCACCGAAGCTGAATGCTTCACCTAATGAATCATATTTAGCTAATCTGCACTCGGCAATCAATTCGAAAATACCGAATATGATGAATAGGATTAATGCAATGATAGCAGTTATTGCAATTCCAGCGAATAATGAATCCCATACGCTTGATGGAACTGTACTGAAAATAAGGTTTACATCTGCAGCAGTACCCATTCTAGCTAATTTTTCACTTGAAAATATTTGGGAAAGAGCAGGCACAATAGATACGAATCCAATAATAGAACAGATAATTAAAGGAATAATGCTATAAACAAATGATACAACAATCAATTTTATTCCGTCAACAAAGTTTTTAACCCAGTCAAATGCAGGAATTTCATCATCCAATTCTATTCCGTTTTTTATGACACTAAGTGCATAACCGGATAAAAGAATTGAAATTAATAATGCTATAATTGCCCATACAAGAGTAAATGTTGAATCTTCAACTCCAAATTGTGCAAGCACAAAAACTAAGGAAGATATTAAAATAATTACTCCAACAATCAATAGACTTTGAAAATCAGATAATGGATATTTCAAAGCATCTTTAAATATTTCGCCAAATTCCATATTTATACACCTCAATTTTATTACTCGAAAAGGAGCATGATAATACTGTTTAAAATAAGTTATATATAAATTACATAGGTATTTTTTTGATGCTAATGCCCATATTGCATGAAAAATCGCAATATCTGGAGAAGCATTAGCATATTATGGAATTTTTCAATGAAGTCAACGAGTAACTTCACCATATAAAGATATATATTAAAAATATATATATTTTTTACTTAAAAATGCTTAAAAAAGAGTAAATTATACTTTATCACATTAAACATAATTTATAAAAAAGATAAAAAAGAGCTATCAAGAAGATAGCTGGATAAATCTATTCATCTACGCCGAAAGATTTTTTGAGTAAATCTGCGTTTACAAATCCTTCTTTATAGATTTTACCTGTTGTTAAATCATTGATAACAACTTCTGCTGGAGCAAACATTCCTTTATCTATTTTGTAGAAGTCAAATTCAGCTTCTTTAAATACGTCGAAGAATGGTTTTCCATATCCGTCAGCTGCGGATGATGGTAATTTTGCAGCTACATCAGCAATATCATCATTTTCATCAGATTCAACATAGTAGTAAGTTCTTCCACCGAAAAGTACTGCATCATTGGTTTTACCCATTGCTTTTAATCCGTCAGGATCAACAGGTGCAATAGGAGCAATACCTGCTGCGTGTTTTACTTTAGTCACATCAAATTTGATTGCTTCCAACATTTTGTAGGTACCGTTTTCAACAACTCTTCCTGAAATTTGGATGGAACCAACTAAGGATGAGGTAGGAGCTACAAGCAAGTAAACGTTTTTAACGTCCACACCACATTCATCAGCAATGTATTGTGCAACATCTTCACCAGGCAATACATCAGCTTCTAAAGTTAAAATAGCTAAATCAGCATCTTTGTCTTCGTAATCAATTTCTTCATAAGTTTCAGCAGGTTTCAATGCGATTGCACGAGCTGGACCGGAACCTAAAGCGAAGAAATCTCCTACACTAACAGACCAACCTGCTTTTTGAGAACCTAAAGTTGAAATGGAAGGAGAGTCAGTTTTGATTTTTACAGAAGGAAGAGCGAATTTTTCAGACAAGTCTCCAGGAATTGAAATTCCAACATCTGCAAGTCCACCGAGACAAACTTTTGTATAAAGTTCACCTGCTTTAAAACTTCCATCTACATTCACACCACAATCTAAAACAGTAGCACCATTTTCTAAAGTTGATACTGCGATGTTTAATGCATCTGCTTTTTCAATCATTACATCTACGGTTTTTTTAGCTTCTAAGTTTACACTTACCATCATTTAACCTCGAATAATATAGTAAACTTACAAATAAAGTAAGTTATTATTTAAAATTTTAGTTTTATTATTATTTATATTTGCCTAAATTAATTTTTACTTATTGCAGAAGACATTTTGCATAATGTGAAATGCACTGAAAATGGTGATTAATTTATTGCTAAACACATCCAAACATATTTAAATCCAAATAAGTCATATATAAAAATTTTTAACTAAATAACAAAAACTAATATCATGGAAGAAAAAGAGCTATATCGCAAACTGGGATATATTAAAATTTCACCATACAGAACAAACACATTAAAAAGCATCGGCGAAGATATGAAAATGCCTTCTGAAATCGCTAAAGACATCAACATCAGAACCAGTCAGGTTTCTGCAGCATTATCTGATTTGAAAAAGCAGAATTTAGTAATCTGCGTAAATGAAGAAGTCAGAAAAGGCAGATTATACAGATGCACCCCCGAAGGATTGGAAATTCTAAAGTATATCTAATACCCGCCATAGCGAACTTTTGACTCATCATACCTTAATTTTACACCATTATCGATTGCAGGATATCCAACACAGATTACGGCAAAAGGAATGCAATAATCAGGAATGTCAAAATACTTTCTTATTTTCATGCATCTATCTTCAATTGGATGAAAACCTAACCAGACAGCTCCTAAACCTTCATATGTTGCCTGAAGCAGTATGTTTTCACAGCATGCTCCCAAATCCTGTTCTATCATGGAGCTGATTTTAGCCTCATTCAAATTTCCCAGAACTATAATTATTTTGGATGCATCAGCTGCAGGCTTTGCAAACTTATGCATCTGTGAAATGGCCATTTTATCTTCATCACTGTCAACAACTATGAACTCCCATGCCTGCTGGTTGCATGCGGACGGTGCCTGCATTCCGGCTTTCAGGAGGTTTTCAATCTGCGTTTCGCTTACATCCTTTTCAAGAAATTTTCTAACGCTTTGCCTTTCAAAAATTGGATTCATTTTATCACATTTTCCTTAAATTATATTAATAGTTAATAGTAAAACCATACATTTAATCAATAGTTAAAGTAATTAAATTAATTTTAAGATGAACTTTACAATATTTGTTTTTAATCATGTAGATTTGCCGTTAATGATTTCCCTAATTTCACGATTTGCATATGGAAAATCATTCACATCAGTTAGAATATGGATCTGATCACCATAATTAATCTTAAAATCCTCCTTGGCAATGACATAACTGCCGTTTCTTATTATTGAAACTACAATTGAGTTTTTAGGGAAAGGTATGTCCTTTATTTCAACACCAATGTATTTGCATTCCAAAGGAACAACATATTCCGAAAAAACATGGCGTGAAGGTACGGGAGTGAACTTTTCCTGACGTCTATTCAGCAAGCGTTCAAGAAGAGCCTCATAAATAGGTTCATTTCCAAGCAAAGTCGGAACTATATAGGCTATCAGACAAACGACAAGCATGGAGACTAAAGCTTCTGTAGAACCGCACATTTCAGACAAAAGAACAATGCCCGTGATTGGAGACCTTACAGTTGCCGTGAAAAATCCTGCCATTGAAATAATGATGAACTTGTAGATTAAGATGCTTTCAAGACCACAGATTGGAATGAAAACAGATGCAAAAATCGCCCCGATATAAGCACCCAATACCAGAATAGGTAAAAATATTCCCCCAGGCGCTCCTGATGAAAAGGAAAATATTGAAAACAGTGCCTTGGCTACAAAATAAACAAGAAGCAAAGCCAAAGAAGGCATTGCAACATCAAGCATTCCCATCATATAATGTCCTCCGTCACTGATTTCAGGCATAATCAAAGCAATTACGCCAGAGACAACAAAGACTATGATGAACTTAATTTCCAAGCTCAAATTAGGAATTTTAGCCCATAAATCCTCAGCCTTAATCATTCCAACATTATAAAGATATCCGAGCAAACCCAAAACAACACCAAGTAAGATCAACAGCCAATAGGATGACAAGGGAATGTTGGCTATAGGAAAAGAAAGCACAGTTGATTGGCCAAAAATCAGCTTTGAAATAAAATCAGACACAATAGCTGATACCAATGCAATGAAAACCAAAGTTTTGTCAAATCCATGATTGATCTCTTCCAGAATAAATATAACGCCCGCCAGCGGAGCATTGAATGCAGCAGTAATACCGACAGCAGAACCGACTAGAATAAGCCTCAATTCATCAGTTTTGGATTCCTTGAATATTTTAGAGACACCCTTACCTGCCATAGCACCGATTTGAACGGAAGGACCTTCAGGACCAAGAGACAGACCGCCCAAAGCGGTGAAGACACCACCTATGATTTTGGCAAAGAGAGTCTTATACCAGTTAACATCCATGAATCCCTTTAGTTCTGCATTGACCTGAGGAATACCGCTTCCACGAGCATCACTTTCCCACTTCATCAAATAAGCAGTCAACAATGCCAAAATTATTAAAAATATGAAAAATAAGATAATATAAATTATATTTCCATTAATAATGCTTAAATAATCTCTTAAAATATCTTCAGAACCATTTAAAAGAAATCTGTACAAACATACCATCAAACCTGAGAAAATACCGACTAGAATACCCTGTACGGTCAGTTTAAAAACATGTCTTGGATTTTCCACACTTGATTTGAATGTTTTTTGTACTTCCTTCATCAATTAAAATATTTGTCTTTATAAATTAAATAATTTTAGAAGATTTCGATGGTTAAAAATTTTAAAAAAAGAAAGGAAAAAAAAAGATTTAGATATAACTTTCATCTTTTTTTCTGAAGTGAGCTTGAGGATGGTCACATAACGGACATACTTCAGGAGCTTCTTTTCCATAGTGGATGTATCCGCAGTTATTACATTTCCATGCAATTTCTTCATCTTTTTTGAAGACTTTGCCTGATGCAATTTTTTCAGATAAAGCGTTGTATCTTTCTTCGTGAGCTTTTTCGGTAGCTGCTGCTGCATCGAATAAATCTGCAATATCATCCAAACCTTCTTCACGAGCGGTTTCAGCAAACTCTTTATACATTTCTGTCCATTCTTCATGTTCTCCTGCTGCTGCATCTGCAAGGTTATCAGTGGTAGGAGGTACTTTACCGCCATTTAATAACTTGAACCAGATTTTAGCATGTTCTTTTTCATTGTCAGATGATTCTTGGAAAATTTCCTTAATTTCAACATAACCGTCTTTTTTAGCTTGAGATGCGTAAAATTCATATTTTACACGAGCTTGGGATTCGCCTGCAAGTGCAGCTTTCAAATTTTCTTCAGTTTTTGTACCTTTTAAATCTGCCATAATTTTCATCTCCGATACAAATGTATCTAAAAATACTTTTGTAAATAATATAATATAATTGTTATTTCTAATCAAACTATTTAGATTAATTATTTATAACCATTTCAATAAAATTATACTTAATGAATATAAGAAAACAAAGAATTATTTATCTCGATTATCTAAAAGTACTTGCTATTTTTTCGATAATCGCAATGCACATTACGGCATTTTTCTCACAGGTTGAAATATTGAATATCCAATTGCATCTGGTTTCACAAATCGGAAGATTTGCCGTTCCAATATTTTTAATGGTATCCGGAGTATTATTAATAAATAGGGACTATCCTTCATACAAGGATTTTTTCACTCCAAAAGCGGTTAAAATAACGCTCCCATATATTTTTTGGGTAATAATAATCATTTTATTAAGCTTTTATTACAATAACATTACCTCCCTTGATACAAATGCGCTATCCATAATCTTTAATTCATTCTTTAGCTTTGGAATTCTATGGTACTTCTGGATGATGATCGGCGTTTATTTGGCCATTCCGATAATTAACGAATATGTTAAAAACAAAGGGCTTGAAGGAATAAGATATTTCCTCATTATAGCCATTATTGCATCAATAATCTATCAATGCTGCAACATATTCCAAATTGAAACATATCTGGACTTCAGATTCTTTATCGGACCAATATTTTACATTTTGCTTGGATATTACCTGCATAATAAGGAATTTAACTTGTCTGCAAATAAGATGATATTAATTTCTGCAGTCCTTTTTATTGCATTATCCATTATAAAAACTTCATTAAACATGATTCCTTCAAACATTACGATATTCTATGCTTTGAATAACCATTCCTTTAATGAAGGGGCAAATGTGTTCTTAAACAGCTTTTTGGATGTTGGAATTATAGAGGTACTGCATGCAAGTTCATTATTCCTATTGCTTAGATACTTAAGTAGTGAATCAGTGAAAGGAATTGCATCATCCATTAAAAAAATTATTTTTTCAAAACCATTATCCAAAATCGGCACTTCCGTTTCAAGATCAACCTGGGGCATTTACTGCTCACATGCAATATTTTTAATAATATTACCGGTATACCTCAGAGACATCCATTT
This sequence comes from Methanobrevibacter sp., assembly GCA_017460025.1. Classification (GTDB taxonomy): domain Archaea; phylum Methanobacteriota; class Methanobacteria; order Methanobacteriales; family Methanobacteriaceae; genus Methanocatella. Next base: position 7,701 of record JAFUBV010000172.1, read on the forward strand.
AAGTGGAACAAATACTGCAATCTTAATATTGGTGCTATCTTTAGCCGTGTTAGTTATTTGCTATGCAATAACTTTAATTTTTAGTAAAATTCCATATTTAAATAAAATTTCAGGATACAGCTAATCCTGATTTTTTAATTTTTATTTTTCAAGCTTCATTGCAACTTCCTTGAAATATTCATGTCTGTAATCCTCATTGACCATGTCAGTATAATATTTGAAACCTAATTTCTCCAAAACCCTTTTGGATTTTACATTTCCGACCTTATATGTTGCATATATAATTGAAATGTCCAAATCATTGAAAGCATGACTGATCAATGCTTTTGATGCTTCTGCTGCATAGCCATTGCCCCAATATTCTTCAGCTATCCAATAGCCGAGTTCACAGGCTCCATTGCCCCACCAGTGATTGGTGTCGGGATGAAAGAGAAATCCCACACATCCTATTGGAATATCATCATTTACAATTGCATAGGTTTCTCTTTTTGAAAACACTGTTTTAATAATATTTAAGCTATCTTCAATGCTTTGATGTGGCGGCCATCCGGCAATCGGACCAACATTTGGATTTTTGGCGAAATGATACAGGCATTCTGCATCATTTTCCACCCATGGCCTTAAAGTCAAGTTTTTCGTTTTGAAAATCATACCTTATTACCCTATTTCAGAGCCCCATGTTATATAGCCCTGAGAGTCCAATCCTTCATATGTGTACAGACCATCACCGGTAATTACATAATATTCTCCGGATGAAGCTTGAATAACCCCTATTTCATCCTGAACTAGGTCTGTTATTCTATAATCACCAATTAAACTGGAATGATACGGATAATCATATTCAACAACTTCCTGATGAATTTCATCTATTGTTAGATTCTGGCTTGCACTGGAAGAGGAATAGTTTTCATTGCCTTCATAAGTAACATTAATATCATATTCTCCAACAGCCAAACCATTCAGCTGAAGCATTCCATTGCCCATTCCATCAGTTGTTACCAGTTGATGATTTTCAACACCATTTGCATCAGTTATAATGATGTTTACTGTCTGACTGTTAAGTGGTGCTCCGTTAACATCAGTCAAAGAAATAGAAAAGTAATCCCCCTCATATAATGTCGCATTACTATTTACAGTTATTTTTGTATCTGTTTTGGCATCCAATGGATTGATTAGCATCATTCCCAAAACGATAAGTAAAACAATGATTATTAATAATAACACAATTATCTTTTTGCTATCCACAATATCACCCACTAGCAATTGTGTATTATTATATTTGATTATATATTTAATCTTTAGTGAAAAAAAAGAAGAAAAAAGAATAAATCTTTTTTCTGTATTTAATTGATAATGAA
>JAFUBV010000173.1 GCA_017460025.1 Methanobrevibacter sp.
ATATTGGATATTGCAAACTGTAATTTTGAAAATAACTCTGCAAAATTTGAAGGCGGAGCAGTTTATCAAATGTATGGTCAATTTTCTTTAAAAGATTCCAATATCAATATTGCCAGTGCACGTGATGGTGGAGCAATATTTATTGATAATTCTACTTCAGTGTCCATGAATAGGGTTAGCATTAAAAACGCAAACGCTAAAAATAGGGGTGGTGCAATATTTTCAAACGATAACCAATTGAATATGGACTCTGTCGTTTTCGATAAAATCACTTCCGGTGATGATCTTATTGTCTATGAACAGAATGGCTATGATTATGATATCGATTATAACTCAAATTATATTATGATGAGATACAACTCATCATATAATGGAGTTTTGCCTTCAAGATATAGCTTGGTTGAAAATGGATTGTCTACTCCAATACGTGATCAGCAGGCAGGCGGAAACTGCTGGGCATTTGCAGGAATTGCTGCTTTGGAATCCTGCATTTTAAAGGCTACTGGAATTTCTTATGACTTGTCTGAAGAAAACGTTAAGAATCTGGTTGAATTATACTCAGCATACGGATGGAAATATTCAACAAATGAAGGCGGACACGATGAAATGACTTATGGTAATCTTTTAAGTTGGATCGGCCCTGTTTTGGAAAGTGATGATGAATATGATGATTTATCAACATTATCTCCGCTTTTGTCTCCGTTAATGCATGTACAGAATGTATATTACCTGCCTGCACGTACATCATATTCTGATAATGATGCAATGAAAAGAGCTATTCTTGATTATGGTGCTGTAACAGTAGGCATTTTCATGGATCAAACTAATCCTTTGGTGTGGGATGAAAATAAGGCAGCATACTATTATGTATTTGGAGGATATTCTCCAAATCATGCAGTTACAATTGTCGGTTGGGATGATAATTATCCAAAAAGCAATTTCCCTATGGGAGATATGGCAGACTGTGACGGTGCATGGATTGTAAAGAATAGTTGGGGAACAGAATGGGGAGATAATGGATATTTCTATGTTTCCTATTGTGATCCTGTTGTATATGCTTTAAATGAAGCAAATAATGCATATACTTTTATTCTAAATGATACTGTAAGATACAATAGAAATTACCAATATGATATTGGCGGAATGACAGATTATCTGATTACTCATGAAAAGACAGTATATTATAAAAACACTTTCACAGCTATCGGAAATGATATATTGTCCGCTTTTGGAACATACTTTGAGCAAAATTGTGATTATGAGGTTTCATTATTCATAAATGATGAGCTAAAACTAACGCAAAAAGCTTCAGCACAAACTGGATATTATACAATTCCATTTAATAATGAATTCCTATTGAATGTTGGAGATAATTTTACAATACAAATAAGGATTGATGCTCCATCCATGGCAAGTTTCCCTATTTGTGAAATTGTATCAGCATCAAGAATGACATATGGCGAAGGAATTTCCTATTTCAGTTATGATGCAAAGAATTGGATTGACTGTTTTGAC
>JAFUBV010000174.1 GCA_017460025.1 Methanobrevibacter sp.
AATCCAAAAAAAAACTCTTTATTTAACTTCTCAAGTCTTATTTCGGGCTTTTTAACGATTACAGAACGTCCATTATATAATTTCATTAAGTTAACCTATTGACTAAACTCTTTTTACATATCCTGCACTTGGTTCGTATAAGATTCCACGTTGTGTTAGGTTTCTAATGAGAGTTTCAACCTTATCTTCACTCACATCATGTTTTTCTTCCATATTGCTTTTTAAAACATTCACTGGAGCTTGGCCATTATATTCTTCTTCAAGCAGTTTCACTTCATCAACAATAACGCCCATTTTGTCTCTTTCGGATTTAGGTCTTCCTCCACCAACAATATCCGCTTCAAGTTCACCGGTTTCAGGATCAACACCCACTTCTTTAAGACAGGCCATTTGCAATCTCACTGCTTTTTTAGCATCTTCTTTGTCAACAACTTCTTTTAATTTCATTTTAGCGCATGCTTCTGCTAAACGAATGATAGCTTCAAGTTGTCTTGCAGTGATTGGAACAACGGAATTTTCTTCAGTGTTGCCGCTACTGTTTCTTGTATCTACATAGAAATTCTTCAATACTTCATTTGCTTCATCACTTAAAACCGGATTAACGTTTTTACGTGCATAAGCGATGTATTTTCTAAGCAAATCAGGTTCAATTTCATACTCCACAGTATTTGACTGGTGAATATTAAGAATGTGCTGAGCCAATTCTGAATCTCCCTTTCTGCTTGGTTTGTCTTCAACGACAAAAATCAAATCAAAACGAGATAAAATTGGAGGTGGCAGTTCGATTTGATCAGCCAGTACTTTGAACCTGTCAAACCTTCCGAATTTAGGGTTTGCCGCAGCAAGCACAGAACATCTTGAGTTTAAAGTTGCCATAATACCTGCTTTTGCAATACTTACTGTTTGCTGTTCTAAAGCTTCGTGAAGTGCTGAACGGTCTTCTGATCTCATTTTGTCCAGTTCGTCAACACAAACGTTACCTTGGTCTCCTAAAACCAAAGCACCGGCTTCAAGGGACCATCCTCCTAATTCGTCCCTAACCGCAGCTGCAGTCAGACCTGCTCCGGTAGTACCTTTACCACTTGTATAAATACTTCTTGGAGCTAATTTGGAAACATATTTAAGAATCTGGGACTTACCTATACCTGGGTCTCCAACAATAAGAATGTGGATATCTCCTCTTAATCGGGTTTCATCTTCCAACTGCTTTGCAGATCCACCGAATAACTGTAATGCGATAGCTTCTTTTACATCACGATATCCTCTAATTGAAGGAGCAGTTGATTTAATAATCTTTTCATAAATATTAGGGTCTTTAGAAAGTTCTAGGATTTCTTCTTCATCCTCTTCTGAAAGGTGTAGTTCTTCAAATTCCTGTTCTAAAGGTTCAATGTGGTTAACATAAATATAATTTTTAAATTTACCGCTTCGCTCTTCCCTAAATGTTTTTAAAGTACCTGTAATCCTTACTTTGTCCCCCGGATTCAATTCATCTACTAAATCATCTTCCAAAATCATTAACATCTGTTTAGGTTCGGTTCCTCCAGATAAATTCTCTAAAGGTTCCTGCATTCTTGCGGTTTGAGTATCAATATAGTGGGATTCTTCCTGAAGCAATCTAAATGACCTTCCTCCACATTCTCCACATAATGAAGGCTCTAATATTGTCCTGTCGGATGTTTGCTCAACTTCATGAAGACGCATACATCCTCTACATTCAAAAACTGCAGTTTCAATACGTGGCCTTATTTCATCTGTTTTTCTAACGATTCCTTCTGCAGCAACGAATGTTCCAATATATTTACTTAACAATATCTTTAATGGAATAATATTGGTCAGATTTTTAAAACGAATGTTTAAATCAGCATCTTTTGTCAAAGGGTCAATATTTTTAACAGCTATTTTTGCTGCTTCAATAACTTCTTCAGGTTTTTCAACTAACAAATCCGCAAGGTCTGGATCAAATATTTCTAAAATATTGTAATCAACAGTAAGCGATCTGTTATCTGGGTACGTTTCGAGAATTTCAAAGACATCATCCTTATAAGATGTTGCGAAAAATTCTTCAAATTTCGTAATTAATGTTTGTGATTTAGTAGTAGATTTCATTAATATTACATTATTTTTCATGCTTAAAAAAGAATTGCATAGAGCATTTGAAAAGTAAAATATATCTTGCTACCAATATAGCAAAAGGTGTTTTCATGGCAACTAAACAAATCTCATTGAGGTGGGATGAAGAATTAATTATCAAATTAAAGAATTTGCTCTTGAATCACGAATGACTCAGACAGAACTAATTAAATTATGGATTATTAATGGTTTATCAGAATCAAAAAAGTCTAATAAAAAAGGATCACTTAAGGATTTGGCTAATAGTATTACTTTGCCTTACACTACTGATTCAGTTGAAATTAAAAACAATTTGGAAGACGTGAATTATGATTTTTGTCGACACATCATTTCTTGTAGGATTATTGCTGACTAATGATGTTAACAATCTCCGTGCAAATGAACTGATTGATATGATTGGTGGAGATAACCTGATTATTGACAATACTGTCCTTACAGAAACAATTAATTTCTTAAGCAAATGTAAAAAAATCAAACAGGACCATGTTATTATATAATCTATCGATATAATGTCAAATTCTTGTGATATTCATTATTTAAACAGCAATCAATATAATATTGCCATAGAATTATATTTGCATTATAATGGGGCTTTAACTATTCTGATTGCACTATATTGAAGTCTATGGAAAGTTTGGGAATAAATAAAATCGTATCCTTTGATAGTGGTTTTGATTTAATTTCTGGCATAAAAAGAATTTTTTAGGTAAAAATTATATATTAAAATTAATAAATTATATATTTAATATCACTGAAAATGAGGTTAATATGAGAAAATCAAGATTAAGCTTATTCAAATCCACTTCAATGTTAATTTCTGTTGTTGGAATTATCATGATTATCGCAACAATCATTGTTGTTGCTTATGTTGGATTTAGTATCGTTAATGAGTCAATCACTGATGAAATATCTTCTGGAAATCAGTATGATGATTTGGCTGAGCTTAAATCAGAATATGCTGATTTGGAATCAAAGTTTGATTCTATAAAGCCAACTTATTACTCTGGTGATTCCGATGATATTCAAAAATATAATGATGCTAGAATAGAACTTTCACGAGCAGCTTCGGCTATTGACAATGTTCAATCTGCTTTGGATGCAGGTAAACCATCTAACGATGTCGATAGTAGAATAGAGTTTGCTAAAGAAAAATTGGCTACTGCTCGTCAAGCATATGAAAATCTTTAAACTTTTTTTTCTTTATTTTTTATACGATGCTTATAGCCTAGGCCAACAACATACATTTCTGAACTTTTTTTACGGGATGATGGTGGTTTTGTAGTTTTTACTTGTCTGAATTTCTTTTTAAGTCCATCTAACATTTCTTTATATTCAGGACCCTGAAATACTTTCATTACAAGATTTCCTTTATGCTCCAATATGTTGTCAGCTATTCCTATAACTGAATTGGTCAAGTCAATGGACCTTAGTTGATCCAGGTTTTTTATACCGCATAATTCCGGTGATGCATCGCTCATAACAACTTTTGCCTTACCTCCAATTACACGCATAATTTTTCCCTGAACTTCTTCTGTGGTGAAGTCTCCTTTTATTCTAAAGTAATTTTCTTCAGGAAGTGCTCCTATGCGATTTAAGTCAACACCAACAACAATTCCTTCTTCACCAACCTTTTCCAGCGCTACCTGGGACCAGCCTCCAGGTGCAGCACCTAAATCAACGACAGTATTTCCTGTTTTAATGATTTTATATTTTTTGTCCAATTGTTTAAGTTTATATGATGCTCTTGAACGATAATCTTCTGCTTTAGCTCTTCTATAGTAAGGGTCTTTTTTTCTTTCCATCTGCCATTTGCTTCCCATTTTAATCCCTCGGGTATTGATCGAAATCAAGTGCACTGCATACCGGTGCACCAATTTTAACTATTTCCACATCCACATTTTTATCATTAATTTCAAGCAGCATCACGGTTCTATCGGCTAGCCTAGGAACGATAGGACTTCCGGGATTTAATAGTAAAACATCCTCAACCTGTTCTATTTTCGGTTGGTGAGAATGTCCTGTAATCAATATGTTCACATCAAGTTCTCTTGCCAAATACAGTAGTTGCTGAGTATCTCCCCTTGGATAAACTTCGCCGTGGGCAACTCCAATCTTTAAACCTTCCACATCAATTACCTGAAATCTTGGCAAGTCCAAACCCGCAACCCTATCCATATTTCCCTGAATTGCAATTACTGGAGCTATATTTTCCAATTCATCAATAACTGTGGTTGCAGTCAAATCTCCAGAATGTATTATCAAATCAACATTTTCAAATGATTCCAAAACCTTTTCAGGAATTTGTCTAGCCCTGTCGGGAATGTGTGTGTCTGAAATTAATCCTATTAGCATAATGTTTTCCTCAAATATATTTTTGTTATCATTACTTTTAATCGTTTTTCCAAATAAAAAGAGTTATTAATTTATAAATATATAAATTATATTATCTAATCAAGGATTGGTTATTATGGGAGAAGTTAAAAAAGAAGATATCTTGGAGATTTTAAGTAAATATGATAAAGATGAAATAACCCTAGCAACCCTTGGAAGCCACACTTCTTTACATATTTTACAAGGAGCAAAAGAGGAAGGATTCAGAACAGCTATTGTCTGTGAAAAAGGAAGGGAAGTTCCATATCAAAGATTTGATGTAGCTGATGAATATATTATTGTTGATGAATTTAAAGACATTGTAAATGAGGATGTTCAACAACAATTAAGAGATATGAACGCAATTGTTATTCCACACGGTTCTTTTGTAGCTTACGCCGGTTTGGATAATGTTGAAGATAAGTTCAATGTTCCTATGTTCGGTAATAGGGATGTCTTAAGATGGGAAGCAGAAAGAGATAAGGAAAGAGCATTACTTGTAGAAGGTAATGTCCGTATCCCTTATAAGTATGATGACCCATCTCAAATCGACAGGCCAGTAATGGTTAAGTTCCCTGGAGCAAGAGGGGGAAGAGGTTACTTTGTAGCATCATCTCCAGAAGAATTCGACTCTAAAATCGAAGCTATGAAATCTCGTGGATGGTTGGAAGATTCTGATGTCGAAGCAGCACACATTGAAGAATATGTTTCAGGATGTAATTACTGTATACACTATTTCTACTCAGCATTGGAAGATAAAGTTGAATTGATGGGTATGGATACAAGATATGAATCCAGTATTGATGGTTTTGTAAGAATGCCTGCAAAAGATCAGTTAGACATTGATTTAAGTCCTTCTTATGTTGTAACAGGTAATCACCCTGCTGTAATAAGAGAATCATTACTTCCACAAGTATTTGACATGGCAGATAAATTAGTTGAAAGTGCTAAAAAATTAGTCGAACCTGGATTAAACGGTCCATTCTGTATGCAAACATTAGTTAATGATAATTTGGAAGTAATTTGTTTCGAAATCAGTGCAAGAACCGATGGTGGAACAAACACCTTTATGGATGGTTCTCCTTACTCATACCTAACTTACGGTAAACCTATGAGTATGGGTAGAAGAATTGCTCTTGAAATCAAAAACGCAATTGAAAAAGAAGAATTAGAAAAAATAATAACATAATTTTAGTTATTATTTTTCTTTTTATTTTTATTTTTACCAATATTCTGTTTTTTTTCGTACTCTGCTTTTGCTTTTACACGGTCTCTTTTTGCCCATGCACCAACAAATCCTATTAATGCACCAATGAGAAGAATAAGTACTACCACACTAACTGTTCCTGTAGGTGATGTAAAGAACTCTCCGCTGAATTCTCCAAGTGCTCCCTGAAACATCAGGTATACAATTGGTGTGGAAGCTAATGCACCTAGAATAGCACCGTATTTTATGTTAATGGCCGTATATCCTACATATAATAAACCGACGGATGCGAAAAGGTATGCCCAGTCATATCCATAAGATCCAATAATTACCATGGCTGCTGATGCTGCAGCACCTATAATTAATGCTTTCCAATCAATATCCCCTTTAATTGCCATATTAATTCACTCCTTATTTTTTGAATTTATAAATCCTCCTGCAGCTCCAGTAATTCCCATTACTATAGCATAATAAATCAGTTGTTTTACAACTTCCATTAAACTTGTCACTCCGGATAGTGTAAATCCGACAAGCCCTCCAAAGATTCCAGTTAAACTTCCACCAAATGTCACTATGAAAATAAATATTATTGCAGTTATTATTGTTCCTAAAGCTCCTGCAACAGCAGCATTCCACAGTCCGCCAATTGTTCCGGAATGTGCGATGTAACCTACAATGAATCCTACAACCAGCAATCCAATGAATTCATAATGTGGAATAAATGCTCTTACCATAACGGTTAATATAAAACCTATAATCACTGCACTCCATTTAGTCATTATTTCACCTTTTTAATGAAATTATTTTTTAACTACATTAATGTATATATTCAACTTTTAAATATGATTTTTGATTAATAGATGTCGGATAATTTATCTTTGATTTTTTCAAGCACTGCTAAATGCATTCTTTTAGTGAATTCCGCTCTGTCATTCTGGTTCAATACATCAAGATATCCTTGTGAAACTAAAT
>JAFUBV010000175.1 GCA_017460025.1 Methanobrevibacter sp.
AAGGGATTTTATTTACACAACTGATGGAATGTATTTCGCATCAACAAACTACATCCATCCGGAAGACAGATACATCTCATTTTTAAGATATATTCCTGATGAAAATGGAGATAGGGAAAAAGACGGCATCAGATATAGAAAAGTTGGCTCCGAAGAGGCTTATTCATATTTACGTGAAAATTATCCGGATTACCTATATTTCTGTGACGTTACCAATGTGGAAATGATGGGAGTGCCTATAGATAAAGTTGAAAGAGTAATCAAACCTGAAAACAGACTGTTAGGTCTTAAAAAGACATTTGAATCTGGCGGAGAAGTTAAAAATCCGGAAATCATAGCTAAACTAATGGACGTATGTGACTTTTTCCATTATATTGCAGGAATCGACTATGAAAATATGGGAATTTCAGGATCAATACTGCCTGGACTTCAAAAGGATGCTGTTTCTGACCTGGATTATGTTATCTACGGACTTGATAACCACAGAAAAGCAATTGAAGCATTTAAAAAACATAGGAATGAGGAAATCTATATTGAAGAAGTCGACAAGCACATTACATTAAATGGAATTACTGATGATTACTGGGACTTTGTTTACAACAAAAGAATGAGCGATTCAAGCTTAACACCAGAAGAATTTAAATGGTATGAAAACAGGAAAGCAAATCGTGGAACAATCAATGGCACGTTATTTGATATTTTAGCCACAAAAGGATATGATGAAATCGAAGGAAAATGGGGAGACACCAGATATGAACCTCAGGGAATAGCTAAAATAGAATGTGACATTGTAAGTGCACTTGGAGCATTTGACAATCCGTCATTATACACCATTGAGAATTTGGAAATCCTTGAAGGTGTTGAAAAAGACATTATAGAAGTTGTTTCATTTACACACACATATGCTGGAGAAGTGGTTGACGGAGAACATGTGATTGCCAAAGGAAAAGTCGAAAAGGTAATTCGAGACGGGAAAGAAGACCATTACAGGCTTGTTGTTGGAACCACCCGTGAAGCAATTGATGAATATCTTAAGTTGAAAATTCCACCAGCATGAAAATATTGTCCTGACTGATAAATATTTACTTAAAACACCATAATTTTATTAACATCACCTTATTTACTTATTTTAAAAGAATTGGCCTTATTTAACACCACCATTATTTATAATATGAGATACAAGTTAATATTACAAAATTTAAGAGGTAAAAAAATGATTAACGTATCTGCAATAAGGTCATATATGTATTGTCCGATGAAACTATATCTACAAAGTCATGTGGACCAAAGCGAAAACAGCGCAATAGAATTGAATCTTGAATTGAAAAAGATTAAAATAGACACACAAGATTTAATACAAAAAAATATGCGCAAACTAAAAAAAGAAATGAACATAGCACAAATAGAAGATACACTATCAGAAAACGTTGCAAATTATCTTGAAAGTACATTTTCATCAATCCAGAATCTGGATTTGGGATTGACAAACGATCAGATAATTGAAATAAACAATGAAACATACTTCAACATTAAACTTCAGGCACTTAAATCCAAACAGGCAATGGAACTTTTAGGAAAAAACGGTTTTGGAATAGTCGACATGTTTTTCCCAAACTGCATGTATTCCTATTTATTGAAAGACCAGAGACTTGAACTTATCGGATTATGTGACAAAATCGAAATAGTTGACGGAAAATATTATCCAATTTCAATAAAACACAGCAATCCACCACTAAAAGGAGTATGGGATCAGGACGCAATGGACCTTGCGGCAAATGCAGTGCTGATAGAAGAGGAATTCGAAACTGAAATATTTGTAGGGTTTGTTGAATACAGCAAAATCAATGAACGAAGACCTGTAGTGATGGATGTGAACTTAAGAAAATCCCTGTTCAATACAATAAATGAAGTAAAAGAAATAGAATACAACAAAAAGGTGCCAACTGTAAAAATAAACGACAGAAAATGTGGTAATTGTGAATATAAAAATATATGTATAAAAGAATAGGGAGTTAAATCCTTATTCTTTTTAATCATAAAATTTACCTAAGAACTCTTTCATTCTGGCGTTATCAGATGAGAACACCTCATCAGGAGTTCCTTCTTCAATAATATATCCATCATCCATGAAAATTATTTTATCCGCTACATTACGGGCAAAGGTCATTTCGTGAGTAACAATAACCATAGTCATATGTTCAGCAGCCAAATCCCTGATTACAACTAAAATTTCACCAGTTAATTCAGGATCCAATGCTGAAGTTGGTTCATCGAAAAATAAGATATCAGGATTCATTGCAAGAGCACGGGCTATTGAAACCCTTTGTTGCTGACCTCCAGACAATTCGTGAGGATAAGCGTCTTCCTTATCAGACAATCCCATTTTCTTAAGCAAATCACGAGCAGAACTTAAAACTTCAGCCTTATCTCTTTTTTGAACTTTGATTGGAGCATTGGTTATATTTTTTAAGACATTATGATGTGGGAATAAGTTGAAATCCTGGAACACCAAACCGAATGTTCCATTAAAATTAATGATTCCACTATCTTCCTGCTCCAAATCAGTTATACAACGAAGCAAAGTTGATTTACCTGAACCTGATGGTCCGATAATACATAATACTTCACCTTTTTCAACATTAAGAGAAATATCTTTAAGAACTACATTTTCATCGAAACTTTTTTTAAGATTTTTAACTTCTAATAAACTCATAATATCTCCCTTAAGCCAAATAATTAAACCTGTTTTCAAGACGTTCCATTACAAATGCTACAAGTACGTTAAATACATAATAGAACACACCTGCAACCAATAATGCTGCAATAGATGCATCTGCAGCAGCAATCTGTTTAGCTACAGTGAACATTTCCGGAACTGCGATAACGAAAGACAATGAAGTATCTTTTACAAGAGTAATGACCTCGTTTGTTACTGATGGAAGAATAATTCTAAATACTTGCGGTAATATAATTGTGAAAAATGTTTGAACTTTTCCATAACCCAATACTTGAGCAGCCTCGTATTGACCTTTAGGTATAGCTTCAATTCCTCCCCTATAGATTTCAGCGAAATAAGCTGCATAATTAATTGAAAAAGCAATGATAACAGCAATAAATCTATAATCCGGTGAAAGAGTTAACCCAAATATATAATAAGGTCCAAAGAAAACAACGATTAATTGTAACATTAATGGTGTGCCCCTCATAATAGAAATGTAAATTTTCATTAACCATCTGAGAGGGGAGAATTTACTCATTCTTCCAAATGCAATTAATAATCCTAATGGAAGAGAAAATAACAAGGTAAGTAGGAAAATTTCAATGGAGGTTACCATACCCTCCATCAATAGTCCTACCATTGAATTTAACATCATAGACTAGTCTACCTCATTTCAAAATCTATTTTTGAATAAGGGAACCTGGTACACCGTATTCGGTATAGTTTTCTGCAATAGCAGAGATAGTACCGTCAGCGTACATTTCATCTAAAGTTGCTTGAACTTGGTCTCTTAATTCAGTGTTACCTAATTTGAATCCAACACCATATTGTTCAGAGGAAATTGGAGTATCTAAAATTTTGTAACTGTCTGAACTGTTTGAAGAACTGATTTGGTATTGTGCAACACCAATATCGATTGCAACTGCGTCACATGCACCAGATTGTAAGTCCATGAATGCAGTGTTATAATCTGCAACTTGTACTAAATCAGTAAAGGTATCTGCAATTGTTTTGTTATCTCCTTCGAGAGCAGCTAATGCTGATGAATCTTTTTGAGTTTCTACAGTTTTACCTGCTAAATCTTCAATGGAGTCAATTCCAGAATCTGATTTTACAACAATAACTTGTTTGTTGTCAATGTATGGTTCGGACCAAGTGTAGTTGTCTTCCCTACCGTTTATTGTGAATCCGTTCCAGATACAGTCGATAGTTTCAGAATCTAATTCGGAATCTTTAGCATCCCAGTCAATTGGTTGTTTTACTAAAGTCCAATTGTTTCTGTCACAAACTTCTTGTGCTAAGTCTAAGTCAAAACCTACATATTCTCCGTTTTCTGAGAACCCGTAAGGTGGGAACTCAGCATCAAAACCAACGATAAAAGTATCATTATCATTAGTTACTGCGTCACTAGAATCGCCGCCTAAAAAGTCAAATAAACCTGCGCTAGCAGAGCCCATGACTAAAAAAGCGACTAAAATTAAAGCTAAAATAACACCTATTTTTTTATTCATTTTAAAACACCATAGTCATTATAAGAATAGAAAAATATTCTAATCTATGATATAAAATATATCCTTTACAATATATAACATTATAAGATTTGTCATAAGCGAATAATAATTTTTAAACAAAATTTATTAAAAAAAAGAAATTAGAATTTGATATTATCGCCCAAACGGGAAATATCAAATACTGCCGTATCTGCAATAGCCATTACGGCCAGAACACCTGCCTGAATCGGATCAGTTACAATTAAATCCGCATACTTTGTTACGCTTCCAGGCATGTTTAAAGAAATGACAATTAAATTATTGTCTTTTTTAACCTGCTTTACTGATTCGGTGATTTTGCCACCCATCAGAGAACCTGCAAGAACCAATGCGCTGACACGAGGCAATCTGGAAATAGCTTCAACAGCCTCTGCAATATTGTGTTCGCCAACCAAGGGTATGGTATCGATACTGATGCGTTCGCCACGTATATTATGCCTGTCTGCTTCAGTTATAGCACCCATTGCAACCTGAGACACCTGAGCCCCACCACCGACAATGATAATACGTTTTCCATAAATATCCAGCTGGGAACCATGCAATTCAACAGATTTAACCTCAGGAATTTTTTCCAAATCTCCGATTAAACCATCTATGTCTTCAACATGTTCAAGTTCAAGATTAATAGAACCCACATTATTTTTTTCAACGTAAAGGTGAGTGTAACTGATATTAGCACCATAATTACTGATTACGGCAGTAATATCATCCAAAACTCCCTTTTTTTCGTCAGTTATAATAGTAATACTGTAATCATTCATTTTGTGGCCTGATTTTATCTAATTCTGCATGTGCCTTTTTCCACATGCGCAAATAATTGTCTTCACGACTTACTGGAATGACATCAAGACCTAAATCACGATGTTCAGCAATCCATTCTTCGTGAAATACAGGTATTTCAACTTTTATTGGTTCAGAGGTTTTATTTACAACTATGAGATTCCTATATGGAAAATCCCATTCAACAATATAGCCTCCAAGACTTACTATATGATATGGTCTCATAACAAATTTCAAAATAATCACCTCATAATAATCCAATTACAATAGCCAATATTCCAAGCAATGTTGAGCCGAGAATTGTTGGTAAAAGTTGTCTGTTTGTAAATACCGGAGTAAATGCAGAAAATATTCCCATCATAAATACAAAGACCAGAACAACAAATATGTTAATTAATATTGTTGGAGAAAAGACTGTTGGCGGAATTCCAATAAATAATACTGAGAATAAAACACCTAAAGTCAACATAAGGAATCCTCTTGTAATAAATACAACTGATCTGTATTTAGAAGCATACTCCATGTATGGTCCTTCAATAACATCACATTTGGCTTTGATGATTGAGAACGGATATTCATTTAACATAATCATGTAACCAATGAAAAATACGACAGCAGATATTCCACCGGCCACAGTGAATAAGAACGGTCCGTGAGTTTGCTGATACATCACAATATCCTGAAGGAAAATGCTTCTGGCTTGCGTTACCGGAGCAAACAATGCCAAATACAATGGGAATGAACCATAAGTAATCATTCTTAAAGATCTTCTAGCGCTTATATCCTCAATAAATGAACGGGTAGTATTTAAGTGTGCTGCACCTTTTACCCTATCAGGGAAAGGCATTCTAACGGACATTATTGATTTTGATAAAGCACCCATCAGCACATAACAAATTTCTTCAACTTTTAAAAGACCTACAATTGCAACCAAACTTGCAAGGGCAGGAATTGCATATGCAAAAGGAGTTAAAGCAATGAATAAGAATAATACGACTAAAAAGCATATTACAGGCAATGCTTTATATAATCCAGGTACTGGAGAAGATGGCTTTATATTTTCCTTGAATAAGAATTTGATTGGAGCCATTATTCCAGGACTTGTTACAGGAGGTCCGATTCTTTGTTGAATTCTTGCATGAACGTATTTTCTCTCAATTCCCGGCAGTAATGTGGAAATTATAAAACAAACAATTACAGTTATTATTACTGCAAAAATTGAATTTAATGCAATAGCGTTAATTTCAAACATGATTCTATCTCCTTATAATTTCAATTGCCCTGTCAGTACATGTGAAACATGGGTCACACTGTACAATACATAGCTGTGCATCAGTAATATGGTCTCCAATACAGGCATATTGCATTGCACCAATATTTGCCATTGACGGAGTCCTGATTACACAGTGTCTAACTCTTCCACTTTCCAATGCATAAGAATGATAAAGGGTTCCTCTTGGAACTTCAATATAACTTTCAATGATATCAGTGTCAAACATTTCCCAATCCCTATTTACCACTTTTCCTTCAGGAATATTTGCAATAGCTTGGCGAATAATATTGATTGATTCGAAAGATTCCAATGCTCTCATCAAAAGGTTTGATTTAACGTCCCCATCAGGTTGAGTGATAATGTTAAAGTCAAAATCATCATATTCAAACATTGTAGTCCTTAAATCTCTTGCCACACCAGTCGCTCTTAGAGATGGTCCTGTAACAGCTAATCTTATAGCCTGTTCAGCAGGCAATGCACCAACACCAGTGACCCTTGAAATCAGTATGGAATCTGCCATGAACCTTTGAGCAAAATCCGTTAATCCTTCTTCAATCTTATCCAAGTCATCTTTAAGTCTCAGTAATTTTGCTTCATCCAAATCGCATCTTGGCCTTACTCCACCAAGTACGGAACATCCATATTGAACTCTGTTTCCTCCAATCATTGCAAGCAGTTCCATTACAGTTTCCCTTAAGTAAAATGCTCTCATGGAGAATGTTTCATGAGCTACGGTTTCACAGCCGTGTGCCAAATAAAGGAAATGTGAATGCAATCTTTCAAGTTCACTCATTATTACACGAATATAACGAGCCCTTTCCGGTATTTCAATATCAAGACCTATTTCTGCAGTTCTGCATGAATTCCATATATGTGCGTTTGAACAAATTCCACAAATCTTTTCTGTTAAAGAGTTGGCTTTTTCAACCGGCAATCCTTCCATGATACGTTCAATACCTCTATGGTTAACACCAATTGTTATTTCAGCTTCCTGAACAATTTCGTCTTCTACAAAAAGCCTTACTCTATAAGGTTCCAATGCAGCAGGGTGAACTGTACCCATTGGAATTTCTGTTTCGATAATATTACTTCTTGGTACTTTTTCCTCCATTCAATCACCTAATCCGCATCTAATAATGTTGGTAATAATGATACCACACCAGCTAAAACATCTTGAGGCCTTACTGCACAGCCAGGGATCTTTGCAGCGACAGGTATGATGTTTTCAACCGGACCTTCAATTTCTTCTGATGGAATATCTCCATGAATATTTTTGTATACTCCACCCATCAATGCACAACTTCCAGCAGCTACAACCAATTTAGGTTCTGGGATAGCTTCATAAATAGCTTCCAGAGGCTTTCTGTTTAAATGTGTAACAGGTCCTGTTACGACCAATACATCAGCTTCACGAGGATTCCATGTTAGGAAAACCTTATATTGCTCAGCATCAAATCTTGGAGATAATATTGAATTTACAATTTCAATATCGCAACCATTACATCCTCCAGTATACACCAGCATGACATGTATTGCTCTTGCTCTTGAAAAAGATTTAATACCCATTTATTCACCATCCTCTCTATTTTTTAACACAGTTTTGTCTGAAAGATAAGTTGCAATAACTTTAAGTTTATCTTCTGAAATTTTAACAGGCTGCGTTATTAATTCATTGACATTTACTTCCTGGTCTCCAACACAGCTTGGATGAATTGTTCCTTTCTGCCCATAAAGTGAAAATACTGGACAAAAATCATGACAATAATAGCAAACTATACATTTTTCAAGATTAATTTCAGGTACCTGATTTTTTACCCAGTCTTCTGTAATTTTAACTGGTGTTGCCAGATTTTTCATCTCTATAGCATTTGTTGGACAAACATTGGCACAACCTGCGCAACCTATGCATGCAGATTCATCCACCCTATCGTCCACTTCAACTGATAGTGTAGCAATCTGATTTCTTAAATCCATATCAGTTACTCTATCTGCAGCAAAAAAGATTCTTTTAAAGTTAGTAAACGCTCCTTCCAAAGCTACTCTTAGCATACTTCTCATTTAAATACCCTCTATTGAATCTTTAAAATTTCTCTCGAAGATGAATGCATTTGCAGGACAGCTGTTCTTACATGCGCCGCAATACGTACATTTGTCTTCATTAACTATAAATTCACCATTAACTTTATCAATTGCCTCATATGGACATACCTTATGACATAAACCACAATGCATACATAATTTTTGGTCAATTAAATTGAATCCGCCAGATATTTCGGCTTTATACATTGTTGTTCTAGGAATTGCGTTAACCGGACAGTGAACCGCACAGTTTTCACATAATATACATTTTTCCAAGTCCACTGAAATTGTACCTCTGTTTAATGTGATTGCATCTTCCTGACATACTTCACAACAGATTCCGCATGAAATACACTCATCGGAAACACTTCCATCCCAGCTAGCAACTTTATATCCTCTTGCATTGACTACATCACAGACCTGAACACATTTTCCACAGCTTACACAGAATCCTGCAAGTGTTGGAAGCTCAACTTCATCAAACTCATCATAGATGAACATTTCTTCATCTTCATGCAATGTTTTAACAGGACAATGACTGATAGCCGTATCATGAGTTGAATCAACATCTTTAGTTGGGTCGTATCTTAATCTGGAATCATCTTTTATGAGTGATCCGTTTTCACATAAATCTGAACATAATCCGCAGTTAAGACATGATACGATATGTCCGTCCGCCTTTTGATTGATTTTGTTGACAATCAATTTGAAATCATCCATGGATATTGCATTGTTCGGACATGATTTCATACAGTTCAGACAAAGCGTACATGTTGAAGTGTTGATGATTTGATTTTTATTCATTGATCCGTTTGGACAGACATCACTACATAATCTGCATTCACTACAAATTCCTTCAGACCTGTCCCTAACGACATCAATGGCGCTTGTAGGACAGTACTGATAACATCTTCCACAGAATATACATTTATCAAAGTCCGTTGCGAAGTATCCTCTGGTAACTTCCTTGACCTTATCGGCCTTTTGCGGAAGGTTATCATATTTTGGAATCAGAACATTCATTGATTCTATGAAATTGATTTGTTTTTCACGTGTGAATTCACTTCCATCAACTCTTGATGGGCAGACTTCACTGCAAACGCCACAGCGTGAACATAATCCGTAGACAATACCGTCTTCAATGTGAATATTGTTGGTAGGACAGTTGTACATACAGATTCCGCATCCGTTACATTTTGCCCTGTCTATAACATATCCGCCGTAACTGTTGATGAAAATTGCATCGTTAGGACAGTTTTCATAGCAAATTCCGCAAGTAAGGCAGCTGAAAGCTTTTCCGTTAATTAAACGAATCGCTTTTGTAGGACATTGCTTAATACATTCTCCTTTTCCATCACATGTATTAGTTGATAAAAACATTATAACACCCCTTAGCTACTCCTTGCAAATATGAATTTAGACAACAGAACACCAATTAAAGCTGAAGCAAAACCTGATGACAGAGGCAAATAATCATAAAATGGGAATTCTCCCAATTGCCATGCCATTATTAATCCAGCTATAATAATGATTACATATGAGGAAGCCTTAAATGATGTGTCATTCATATTTCCAGTCCTGATTTGAGATCCAATAATTATTCCCAACAATAAACCGAAGATTATTGGTCCTGCTGAAATCATTCTGCTTCCTCCTCTACTAATTTTTTAAATCCTGCAAATGCAATTACAATAGCACTTAATCCCACGAATACTTTTAAACCTACGAAAATATTCAGATAAGGAATAATACCTGCATTAGTTGCATCAGGATAATGGAATATTGTTTGGATTGATGCAGGCACAATATTGAATATGTCTGCTCCAACATTATACAGGAAAAATCCTCCTGCAAATAATCCGACTAAACCTAAAATAATGTATCCTAATGCTCCAATGGATTCAAATATGTCAATGTAAGTATGTGAAAATTCCAATGGAGAATTGCCCAATCCATAAACTAAGATGGACAATATGACTCCGGAGGCACTCATTGCTCCACCTTGGAAACCTCCTCCAGGAGTTATGTGACCTCCAAGAATAGTCATTATACCTAAACAAATTAATACTATTGAAATTGGTAAAGATATTAATTTAAGAATTTGACTCATGGTTTGCCCCCTAATCTTCCTCTACCAAATACAAGTAAAACTACAAGTCCTGCAGTCAATAATATGATTGATTCACCTAATGTATCGTAACCTCTGAAATCAAAAATGACTGCAGTTACCATATTTGGCGCTATTTGAGTTCCTAATGCATTATAAATATTGCTTACACCGGGAGTAATCATGCTGCTTACATGATAAACCGCATCAAATAAAGTGACTGAAAGTATTGCGGCCATAACTGCTGCAAATAAATTTCTAATTGTATTAGACAAGAGTACCACCCCAATATAAGAATACAACAACCAATGCTAAAACAATGATTGCATAGAATAACATTTTTTCCAAGGAATCTTCCTGTTCGATTTTGAACTTAGGAATTAGAGGTATATTGCTAATCAGTACAATGGCAAGAATGAATGTTACCAATCCTGCAAGCAATATGCTGACATGCCTAAGCAATAAAGAAGCGATTACCAATGAAACAATGAGAAATATTTCAGCAGTAATACTTCCGGAAACATCCGCATTAGTTACAGGTCCCGGAGAGAACAATTCTTTAAACTTTTTTACAACATAAAATATTTGATCATAAAGTTTCATTGCAACATGCCTCCTACATAACTGGAAATTCCATTAGTTACAATATCTGGGAATAAACCGAATGCAATAATAATTAATAATAATATTACCATTGCGAATACCATTGCCCTTGGAACATCCTTGTCAACAACTTCCAAATCGTGTGGCTTAGGTCTTAAAAACATAGAGTAGAATGTTTTTACAAATACTACAAAGGTTGCAATACTGACCATAATAGTTAAAATGGACAATTCGGGATAACCACAACTTAAAGAAGCTTGAACAAGCATTAATTTTGATTGGAAACCACTTAATGGAGGTACACCTGCCATAGCTAAACCGCCAATTAATAGCATTATTCCCACTTTAGGGTGATATGCCAAAAGACCTCCTAGTTTACGTGTATCCACTTCATTGGTAGCATTTACAATCGCTCCAAAACCAATGAATAATAATGCAGTAATAACTATTTCGTTTAAAGCCTGGAACAAACCGGCAGTTATTGCAAATTGTGTTCCAAGACCAATACCCAATCCTATGAAACCCAGCTCTCCAACAGCTAAAAATCCTATCATACGTCTGAAATCAGTTTGGGTCAGTGCAAGAGATACGCCTAAAATCATTGCAATGACAGAAAACAATACTATTAGCACTTCAAATATTGGAAGAACTGAATAAATTCTAAACATTATGATTACGATTGAAATCATTGAAATAACTGTAAATGATTGGAGTAAAGCTGCTCCATGAGGTTCTGCTTTAGAGTAAATTCCTGACTTGATTGTATGGAATGGAGGTAAACCTGAAGCATATAACCATCCGAAGAATATTAAACCGAGTGATAACAGGAACACTGGAGAGGTTATATCCAAAAGACCGCCACGGATAATAGCTACGATATCTGTAATGTTAACAGTACCTGTCATAGCCAGCAGGAATCCTATTCCTAAAAGCATTATAGGACTTCCGATAGAACCTAAAATCATATATTTTAAAGCCATTTCATAACTGTAATCTATTGATGAAGCCGCTACGATACCCACCTGTGCAAGTGCCAATATTTCAAAGAACACAAACATGTGGAAAATATCATCTGTCAATATCAATGCAGTAACGGAAGCAGTACCCATGAATAACAGGAACAAATAAGGTCCTGAGACTTTCTTATACTTAGTCAGGTAAATGAATATTACTAAAAATGTCAATATTCCGATTACTGCAATGAATATCTGCTGTAGGAAGCTGAATGAATATGTAATCGCCGGGTGATAAACTATATTTGTAACATTATCTACAATCGGCTGATAACCTCCAAAGAAATGGAAACCGTAATTTGATGCCAATGGGATAATAGGCAAACATATGGCAACGACAAATGCAAATATTTTGATTACTTTGTCAAATCTTGAAAAAGCACTAATGAGCAATGCAGCCATCATAGGAATAATAACCATTAAAGGAATTAATTCATTCATCGTATTCCTCCTGTTTTGATGTGTCAGCAAGCATTACACTAGTACTTAAGGTTCCATACTTTCTGTATAAAACCATTACTAAAGCAAGCATAACTGCTAATGTGGAAGCTCCAATTACGATACTGGTAAGTACCAAACCGTATGGAAGCGGATATGATGCATTTGATGCAAACCATGTCGGATCCATGTCCGGCATTAAAATTGGAACTATACCTCCAGCTTTATAACCAATTCCTACAATGAACAAATTGGCTCCCTCTTCTATAAAGCTGATACCAATGATTTTCTTGATAATATTATCTACAAAGATTGCGGCATAAAGACCAATGACAACCAAAGCAATTGATGTAAACAATACTGCCAATTGAGTTTCAGCCATTATGCATCACCTCTTTGAGTTTTTTGAACAGCCAAAGCTATAAATACCGGCACAATTGCAGCACCAACGATAGCCTGAGTCAATGCAACATCCGGAGCAAGCAAAATCTGGAACAATACTGCAAGAGCACCTCCGGAAAAACCGGTCAATATTGCTGCTTTCAATAAATCCTTTTGAATAAGAGCAAGGATGGCACTTACGATAATTATAATCATTAATATTATATCCAACATCTTTACTCCTCCTCAACAATATCCAAGGTTGAAATTGTGAAACGATCATCCGTTTTGAGCTTTTCGGAATCCTCATTTTCTAATTCCTGAACTTTAGATTTCGGTACGATAAACGGATTTGAATCGTCTACATCATCTTCTTCAATTTCACCTAATTTAGCGTTATTTTCAACATCCTCACTTTTATAAAATGCATTAGCTATTGCATGGGCAGTGAATGGTGCTATAATAAAGTATATTCCCGCAAGCAAATATTGGCCCAAACCAATCATTGCAATAATACATGCGATATCAAATATACCTACAATATGAATTCTACCATAAACTGCATTTTTCGTATCTTTAGAAAGACTTAAAAGACCAACAGCAGATACAATTACCAAAAATGCTGCAATTATCAGAAGGGCTGACTGTATATACTCAACAATCATTATTTATCGCCCCCGGCAACAACAGCAAAAGCAACAGTACCTACAAATCCAAAGAATATTAAAGCTAATGATATATCCCTATAAAAAGTGAGATTATACAAATCTCCGCAAGCAAGTAAAGCCATAGCAAATGCTACAACAACAACGGAACTTCCAAGCAATCCCATTGAGGTAGTTTTGTATGCGCTTGCTCTTAGAGCTGCAATCATCATTATCATGAATGCAATAATCAAAATATATTTTGAAATAATCAATATGTCCATTACTATCCCACTCGATTAATTTAAATAAAAAGAAAAGTTATTTAACAAGTTAAATCTACTCTAACATTTTCTTAATATACTTTTCAAAAGGAATTATATCCTCTTTACTTCTTGGAGTAATAGCAGCTACTTTAATAATTTGATTTTCAGAATCTAAATCTACAGATAAAGTTCCTGGAGTTAAAGAAATACTATTTGCTAAAATTGTTTGTGAAACAGGTCTTTCCAATACTGTTTCAACGTCTATAACTACAGGATTAATATCTCTTCTCATAATCTTATTAAAAACAACGTCAACGGTTGATTTAATAATTTCGTAAATAAGGTCCAAGAAATAAATAATTCCATAACCAATTCTAGTCAAAAACATTAAACAAGCTCCATTTCAATTAAATTTAAAGTCAAAATCTTGACTATATAAACATACATTATTATTTATCATGATTATTTATTATAAATGTATGCTTTTAACAAAAAAAATTTATAACATTGACAATGAAAAATTAAAAAAATTAACCTAATTAAATTAAATTTTATAAAATCAAATTTAAGAATGATAAATTTCATAATCTCAAATTTGAAGAAGGTTTAAATGAAAATAATAGAAAAAATAGATAAAAAAATTATCATGACAAATTAAGTTTTTAAAAAACTGTTAATAAATGTCAATAACAAATATAATCAAATATAAACGATGTATTAAGTTATATAAAACCATATATGCTAGATAAATTAAAATCAACAAATAATTCAATTTATGAGGTGATTAAATGGTAAATGCTATACTTGCTGCAATATTATCCTTTTTCATCCCAGGATTAGGACAAGCTGTTGCTGGCGACATTAAAAAAGGAATTATTTTCTTTGTAGTTGCATTGATTATCGGAGCTATTGCAGGGCTTATCTTTAACAATTGGATTGTATGGATAATAAGCATAATATATGGCCTATATGCAGCATATGACGCATATCAAATGACTCAATAAGCCATTTCTTTTTCTTTTTTTAATTACATCATGAAAGCAATATTTCAAAATGAAGAGAATATTTAATGAAACGAGATT
>JAFUBV010000019.1 GCA_017460025.1 Methanobrevibacter sp.
AGATTTATCTGATGATGCAGACCCTGTTATTTTTTCAGGCAATTCTTATAGTAATTTCTTGGTTATTGGTTCTGGTTCCAAACTCACGATTCATGGTATAAATATAACAGGCAAGTTTTCAGATTCAGCATTAAAATTCACTGCAAATTCAGAGGGCAATATTTCAGATTGTGAATTTAACAATATTAAAAATTCTCAAAATCAACCTGGAAACCCGATAAATGCTCAAAGTTCAAATTTAGCACTAGAAGGTACTACTTTTGAATCAAATGGTCAATTAATATTCAAAGGCACTACTGTAACTATATATGACTGTACTTTCACTTCCAATTCCGGAACTCAGGGTGGAGCAATCAATGCAGATTCTTCCACAGATTTAACAGTCACTAGCTCAGAATTCAGCTTGAATGAGGCTACTAATGAAGGTGGAGCAATATATGCTACTAATCTTAAGCTCTATGACACTGAATTTTATACAAATCATGCTAACTTAGGAGGAGCTGTTTATATAACCAGTCAGAGTGACAGTCTCATAAATATTACAAACTGTGTTTTTGATTCAAATGTTGCAACAAGTTACAGAAACATTTACTCCCAATCACTCACAAGGAAATTTAATTTAGAGTACAATGAATATGATGTCAGTTTGAAAATATCATTAGACGATAGTTCCTATGGTTCTGAATATATTCTTAATGGTGATTTTGACTGGGGATCAAATTTAAATACTACCTATCTAATTTTAACAGGAATTGCAGATGAGGAAAATATCTTTGGAGATATGCTCACCATTGTA
The DNA here is from genome assembly GCA_017460025.1 of Methanobrevibacter sp. GTDB lineage: Archaea > Methanobacteriota > Methanobacteria > Methanobacteriales > Methanobacteriaceae > Methanocatella. The sequence goes on from JAFUBV010000019.1 coordinate 797, forward strand.
GATAACAAATTTAAAATAAATCTTGGAATAATACCTGGTGGAACACACGAATTTGTCATGTCTGGAATGTATACTCAGGGAGACAGTAATGACCATTTCTGGCAACATGCCTATTATTCTGATTTATACGGAAACGAATTCTATTTAGCTGAACCAGCATATGCAAAAATAGGAATTGAAAAAGCTAACATAACATTAACTCTTGAAGTAAAGAATGTATTGATACCTGAAGTGCCTGTTTTAAATGTTTATTCTGATTTTGATCTTAATTATAGTATCTTTATTGGAAATAAATTTTATCAAATTGAAGTTGTGCACGGTAAAGGCAGCATGCAGTTGACTGGCCTTGATTTAGGCAATTATACTGTTGTTGCTATGCGTGATGCTGATGAAAACTTTAATCTTGCTTTGAATTTCACCACATTTACAGTTGCTAAAACCTACAGCAACTTCATTGTATTAAGTACAAATGTGGAATATGATACTTTGGCAGAAGCTGTAGCCAATTCCAATGATGAAGATGTGATTTATATTAAAAACGGCACATATTCTGATACTGGAATAGTAATATCCAATAAAACTCTGGATATCATTGCATTGGAAGGTGTGGTCTTTGATGCTAAAGGCCGTGACGGCAATTTCATTACAGTCAATGAAAACGCTGCAGTTGACATATGGGGCATAACATTCACAGGACTTCACAACAGAAACACAAATTATGGAGCTGTAGTCAATCACGGATATCTTTCACTGGATTCATGTAATTTTACAAATAATAAGATTACAAAAACATCATTTGCTGAAAATGGTGGAGCAGCTGTATTTAATGACGGATATTCATTGGAGATTACCAATTGTAGTTTCATAAATAATGCCGCTCCTTTAAAAGTAAGTACTGCAGCGGTCACATCAACAGGTTATGAGGATGTTTCAATCGAATCTTCTAAATTCATAAATAACTCCGCACGTGAAGGAGGAGCATTGCACTTCAAAAACATAGCTCAATTTGAAGCTGCAATCACATCATGTGAATTTGAACAGAATATTGCTGTTAAAGGATCTGCAATATATGTGGGTAATAATTCCAGATATTTGACTATCATTCTTTCTAATTTCAATAAAAATGACATCAAAAACAGTTTAGGAGAAAATGCTCAACTTGAAGGTGGAGTAATATATGTTAATGCCAACACTACTGAAGTAGTTATTGATATTGACTCATCCAACTTTGAAAACAACTCCAACAGCAAAGTTGACGGTGGAGTAATCTGTCTTGATGGAACTTCAAAAGCATACATTGGAAGCAGCATATTCACTAACAATAACGGTAATGTGGGTTCTGTAATTTTAATCAAAAACCCTTATGATAAAAAACTCACTTTATTTGTGGACGGCAGTAACTTCATTGGCAATCATGCAGTAAATGGAGCAGTCGCAACCTCCCCTAGAATTACAGCATTCTTTGACGAGTGTATTTTTGCAAATAACACAGGTGAAAACAGACATATCTACAGCAATGGATTTACAGTAGTTCATGATTCCGTTTTAGATGTTAAGGATGTTAAATTAAATGCATTGTCTGTTCAGTATGGTGAAAACTCTATTGTCAGCGGTACAGTGGATATCGGTACCAATATCTATGCTGCAGCTAATTTAACTGTTGCTGGTGAAAATATACTTTCCGAAATCAAAAACAATACATTCACTTATGAAACAGACATATTAAATCATGGCAAATATTATGCTGTTTTAAACGGTGTTGTAGATAACAACAATAACACATACCAGATGGACAGTATAACTCAAATCTTTAGAGTTAACAATGTTGCAATCAAATTTAATGTTTCTGTTGAGAATATTACATATGGTGAAACCCTGAAAGTAGTTGAAAGCCTACCTTCAAGTGCTACTGGTACATTAGATTACCAATTGAACGGAAAATATTATACAAAAGAAGAAATTGAATCATTGCTATTGGATGCTGGAAACTACACGCTTGTAGCTATCTATGATCATGATGATTTCACGTTTACATCATCTATTGTCAATTTTGAAGTTTATAAAGCTAATCCGACCATATCTGTAGCGGATGTGGAAGTAGAATATAATGACACGATTATTGTAAACATCGAAACAAATGTTCCGTCAATATATATTATAGAAATTGAAGACTTCAAAAATGCATATTATGTAAATGGCAGCAGAGCTGTTGAAATAGAAAAAATATTTGAACCTGGCAATTACACAATCAGGGTTACTTCACAGGAACGTGTAAACTACATATCAAATTACACAGAGGCTACTTTGAAAGTCAATAAAAATCTTCCTGTAATCATGTTAAGTGTCTCTAATAAAGTCACAGATTCAGATGATGCATTAATTGAGGTTTCAGCTCCTGAAAATGCAGTTGGAAATATAAAATACACAGTCTCAGATTCAAATAAAAACATTGTATATACCACAACCCAATCCTGCAGGGATGATTTAATCATTCCGGATTTGGATGATGGAACCTATGAAATAAACGGTGTATTTGAAGGTGACGACTTATATTATTCAACTGATAATATTCAAATGACCTCATTATCCATTAAAAAATCAGCAATCAATCTCAATGAAAATATTCCTTATTCTGCAGAGAATGATGATTCTGAAGAAAATGAAGGCAGATTCATGTTCCAATATGATGAAGATGATGATTACAGCTATTTCGATACTTTAGAAGATGCAGTTGATGAAGCTGTGTTATATGGTGCAGGTATCATTACAGTTAGAGGTGGAACATATTCCGTATCCAGTATGGATATTGAAGGTGAAGTGGAATTAACAATCAGAGCTTATGGAGATGAAGAGGTTATCTTTGACTGTGGAGACGAATATTACTTTATGCTTTTAACATATGATACTGAAGTTGAACCAATTGAGACACCTCCGTTTGTCGAGACATATCAAACAGACGGCCCTACAGTCACACTTGAAAACATTACAGTAATCAATGGAAAAGCTCATTATGGTGGAGCTATTGACCTGGAAGCAGGTACTTTGACCTTAACCAACTGCAGTTTCCGCAATAACAATGCTGTGGAAGGTGGAGCAATATATATTGGTAGTTCTGATGCAGAATATGATGCAACTCTCATTGCATTAAACACTACATTTATAAACAATTATGCAGAAAGTGAAGGTGGAGCAATTTATATTGCATCCGACAATTTCGACGGTCAATCAACATCAGCAACATTCTACTTATGTACCTTTTTAGAAAACTACCAAGGTGAAGATGATGAGAAAGTGAGGAATTACTTTGCTGGGGGTAATGTTGAGGAGATAGTTACTCAATACTGTGTCTTCAACGGTAATGGTGAAATATATGATCTTGTCATAGATAAAATCAATCAGACAGTATATGTTAACGGTACATCTGCTGATGCATTTGATTCAGTGGTCTTATTGTACTTCGGTCAGGCACCTTTATACACAATTAACAACAACGGTTCACGTAATTTCACAGTAACTTTTGAGGATGTAATGAAAGGAAACTATACTGTAGGTGTAATGGACGATCATAAATTCAATACATATATCCTTGATGTCGAATTTGAAATGAAAGTTCCAAATTTCATCATATCCGAAGATGAAGTATATGAAAACTTAACCGATGCTATTGATGCCGTTGCGGAAAATGGTGTTATTTATGCAAATGTAAACTATTATGATGAAGACAATATGGAAATTGATATCAGCAAATCATTCACCCTTAAAAATTTCAGAGATTATGGGGTTGTTTTCGACGGAACTGGTGCAAAATGGTTCTTTACAATAGCTGAAGGATGTACTGTTGTATTTGACGGAATTTCATTTACTGATGGAGGCATAAAAACTCATGCATCAATTGAAAATTACGGTAATTTAATAATTACTAACTGTTCATTTGAAAGTTTTGAAACTGCTGCCATCATATACAATTCAGGTTTATTAAAAATATTAAACAGTACATTTTCACTTAATTTCGTTGACAATGCCATTGTTTTAAATGATAAGGATTTAGTCATTGATACAGTTGAGTTTTCAAGCAATATTGTAAATATAAGTTCTGTTGTATACAACAATGGAGCTGCCGAAATCATCTCCGCTAATTTCACAGACAACTATAATTTTGGAAATGGTGGTACAATATATAACAAGAATTCATTATCCATTAAAGACACTGTTTTCACAGAAAATGAGGGTTACAATGGTGGAGCTGTTTATAATGAAGGAACTTTAGAAGTCTTAAACTCTACTTTTGAAGATAACACTGCAAACGGATATGGTGGAGCAATTTTCAATGGAAATGAAGCTAACATCTTTAATTCAACATTCACTGGAGGATCCAGTGAATTTGACGGTGGTGCCATTTATAATAATAATACCATGACTGTGGATAATTCCACATTTGTTGGAAACACCGCAACCGGAAAAGGCGGAGCAATTTACAACAACAAAACTTTAGTACTTACAAAATCATTCTTTGGAATTAACTTTGCTGAGGAGTTTGCAAACGTATACAATGCAGGAGATATTCAATTCAGTGAAAACACATTTGATTTCTATGATGTAATATTAGTCATACCTGATGGTGAATACGGCATTCCTACAACAATTACAGGTACACTTAACCCTGAATTCAACATGGATATTCAAGTAGTATTGCCTGGTTTTGTCAATTATAATGATGCCACAGTCACTATTTCAGAGGGAGTATTTGAATATACTACAGACATACTGCCAAAAGGTATTTATGATGTTAAATTGAATGAAGTCATTTATGATGTCTACGGAAACATTTATTATGGTGAATTGATAAGTGACAGGCTTATCGTAAATAAGGCAAATGTCTACATCAATCTGACTGTAGATGATATTGTCCTTAAAAATACGGATCAAGCTGCACCGATTTTAAAAATCAGTGCAAGTAAAGACGGATTAATACGTATTCTTTTCAATAATAAGTTTTCACAAGTCAATATCACAGGCGGTCAGGCCACATTAACCTTGGATGCTGTCGGTGAAGGAAACTATAGTGTTTTCGTTGTCCGTGAAGGTGATGAAAACTATAACGATGCTGTAAACACAACCACATTCAAAGTCACAGAATATATGGGTAATTTCATTGTAAACAGTACAGGCGGCAAATTTGATAACTTAAGTGCAGCTATTGAAAATTCTGCAAGTGAAGACATTATTTATGTAATGGAAGGAAACTATTCAGGTGCTGACAATTTAGGCTTGACTATTTCAGGTAAGAAATTAACTATAATTTCACTTGGAGATGTTGTTTTCGATGGAAACTCAACAAATTTAAGCTTTTTGACTGTTGATGAAACTTCCGATGTTACACTATGTGATGTTGTAATCACAGGTTTTAATGATATAAATAATGATTATGTAATTGTCAATAAGGGTAATTTGACTGTTGTTGGAGCTACCATTATCAATAATACTTTAGTTGGAAGCGGTGAAAAATCATTTATATATAATCGGGGAAATTTAAACATTGTTGGATCCGGATTTTATGACAATAACTTATATTCTGCAAATTTCATATACAGTTATTCTTCATCCTGTATAGTTAACGAATCAATATTTGAGAACAATACAATCAGTAGGACTAATATCATAAATATTAATCATGCGAATTCAGCAAAAATTATATCAAATGTATTTACTGAAAACAAAATAATACATGAGATATCTGATATTATTTTTGTTTACAAATCTGAAGATGTTCTCATTAGCTCTGAGTTTTACAATAATGCTCTAGATGGAGAAATTATTTATGCGACTAATAACAACAATCTGCTTGTCAATAATTCCATATTCACAGGCAATAACGCAAGTCAAATAATTTATTCAAAAAACAATGACCAAATTACTATTTCAGAATCACTATTCACAGACAATATTGTTAAAAATGTTGTTTTAAGTGAAGGCAATAATCTATCTGTTCTTGAATCAGTATTTTCAGCCAACACACTTTCACGAAATGGTGCATTATCCATCAGATCAGGTGTGAATGCAATTGTCAATGGCAGTGTGTTTACAGACAATAAGGCAGACGAATATAGAAACATTTATACTCAATCCAGTAATTTGAATATTACCAATTCAGTATTTGATGCAATAAATGTTGATTATACTGTTTATGATATTGACTATGGACAAACTGAAACTATTAATGGTACTATTGATATCGGTACAAACTTCGGATTTACTATTAATTTAGACATCAACTCCAATACTTATTCAGTAAACGTAACTGATGGTAAGTTCACCTATAATACAGGCATTATTAACGGTGGGGACTATAATGTCATATTAAATGCAGAAGATAATAATTCAAACACTTATGTATTTAATAAAATAACCAAAATGTTCACTGTAAATCGTATAGATCCTGGTTTAAGCATTTCAATAGCTAATATCACTCAAGGTGAAAAATTAAAAGTTAATTCAACTATTAATAAAACGGCTAAGGGTAAAGTTGTATATGTATTTGAGGGTAATACTTATAATAAAACTCAAATTGAAAATCTCACATTAAATCATGGTAATTATTTAGTTGCCGCTATTTATAGAGGAGATAAAAACTACCTTCCGGCTACTGTCATGGTTGGTGTGGAAGTTTACAAAATCACTCCAAACATAACTGTCAATGATGTTGCAGTTAACTATGGTGAAGACATTAAAGTAAATGTGTCTGTCGATGTTGCTGATTATTATACAGTATTTATAGGCAATGAATCAGTTTCATTATACGTTGAGGATAATGCAACATTCATATTCTCAAGTGTGAACTTCAAACCTGCTGATTATGAAATCATGGTTTATAAATTTGAAACTGACGATTATAATGAAGCATATGCCTATGCCAATTTAACTGTTAATAAAGCTATTGGAATTTTCAATTTATCAGACGATTTAATTAATTATACTCAAAATGCAACAGTTAGTGTAAAAGTTCCGGTCAATGCATTTGGAAACATTACATACAAAGTATATAATAACGATGATGAATTAGTTTATAGTATTTCACAATCCTGCATCGAAGAACTTGTTATTCCTAATTTGATTGTTGGAAATTATACTGTTACAGGTACTTTTGAAGGAGATTCTTACTACACTAATGATTCAATAGTCAATTCTTCAGTAATTGTTGTATCTCCTAAAGAGATTGATGTTGTTGTTTCTGTTGAGGATGTAGATTATACTGATGATGCTGTGGTTGTTGTTGTGGCTGATGTTGATGGTGAGTATTTGGTTTATGTTGGTGGTGAGCCTTATACTGTAAATGTCGTTGATGGTATTGGAAATGTGTCTGTTTCTGATTTGACTGTTGGTGAT
>JAFUBV010000176.1 GCA_017460025.1 Methanobrevibacter sp.
GGTATAGTTTCATGCAGATAAATCAGTGATTGTAATAGTATAATTATTTATCACAGTTACATTGGTGCCATTGATATTGGCAGTGATTCCTGTAGCTCCTTGTGTTGCAACAGTAACATTTTTGCTTTGCCCATAATCCAAAGTAACATCATCTAATGTTATTGATGAATCAGCTTTACTAATATTTATTGTAGCATTGTTGACAGTTACATTGTCCAGTTCGATATATGATGCATTGACCTGATAAATGTCATAATCATTAAATGTATGTTGTGCCCACCAGGTTCCGTTACCATTATAATTTGCCCTGACTTTCTTACCGTCTGGCAATACAAATTGTAAGTAACCTGGCATGCTTTCCTTGAAAATACATTCAGCAGTGAGGTTAACAGTCTTGTTATGGGTTTCCTGAGATGTGATATTCACAGTGAATTGAGCAAATATTTTTTCAACATCATTATAGTATGAATTTGCGATATGGTGAACGCTGATATAATAACTGTCACTTTCAATATCTATCGGTATAACATCAGTCATACCATTATCATCTGTGAGTTTAACTACATTTACATCAATTTTATCACCATCAATTACATAGACAGTGACGTTTTGACGGTACGCTACATTGGATCTTGAAGGTTTGGTTGTGGAACTGTCTGTGTTTGTGATTTCCTTTAATCCATAATATGTCACATTATTGAATGTAACATCATTTGGAGAATAGATTGCAGTTAAAAGATTATCATTACCTGTTAAAGTAATTGTAAGGTTATTTTCATTTTTGATTACTTGTAAAGCTGCATTTACTCTATTGTCTAATAAAATACAATTGGTAAGAGTTTTAGTTACTGAGCCAGGAGTGAAATAAATTGCAGAACCTGCACTTGCATTATTGCCAGTGAAATTACAATTTATTATATCAATATCCTCCTCTATCTCATTGTAGTAAAGTGCACCACCATTTTCATTTGCAGCATTGTTAATGAAAGTACAATTTATCACATTAGACTCCCACTTTTCATAAATTGCACCACCATTTCTCCATGCAGTGTTACCAATGAAAGTACAATTTATCACAGGACCATATGTGCGGACAGCACCACCATTTCTTCCATAGTTGTTAATAAAAGTACAATTTGTCACATTACACATACTATAGGCGTAAATTGCACCACCATCACCATAATTTCCAGTTGCCCGGTTATTGGTAAAAGTACAATTTATCACAGAACCCTTCTTAAGATAGATAGCACCGCCCTCATCTGATGCAGTGTTACCATCAAAATTACAATTTGTTACAGTACCGGTATCTGAGATGAAAACTCCAGCTCCGTCTTCACATTTGCAGTTAGTAAAATTACAATTGGTCACAATACCATTATATTTAAACCAAATCATTCCCCAACCATCACCACCGTTACCATTTATAATATTTAGGTTTTTCACTTCTCCGGACTCATGGATTTCGAAAATTCTTGAGTTTCCTCTTGCGTCGAGTGTGTGTCCGTTTCCATCGATTGTTAGGTATTTTTCATATTTTATTCCATCAAGACGAAAACCGTCTTCGCATTCGTAATCCTTTTCTAATACAACAGTTGAACCCGCAGGTGCTGCATTAATTAAATCTTGCAACTCGGAAAAATTCCCCTTTGCTTCACTTACCAGTTCAACAGTCTCTGTTTGCCCTACTTTTTCATTTTCATCTAAGATATCATATCTGCTTGTGACAATCCAATTGCTGAATCATCGTCACTTGTAATTACTTTATCGTTCACGTCACTGGCACAGACGCTGGCCGCACCGAATATGAATATGGCCAGCACCAGCATGAACATTATTTTTTTGTATTTCATTTCTCTTTGAACTCCTGAAAATTGTAACAAAAATGTTTTATGTCATTGAACAATCGTAAAAAATGCATGTCCTTGTTAAAACATTTTTCATAATTAGTTTTATCCTCGAATATATAAATATATTTGGAGAACAACTGTTCTATAAACTGTAATTCAATTATAAAGAGCAGACTGTGGCGGAGATGTGGTAATGTAACGAATTGTAAAATTAAAAATAAAAAAGATTATTCATTAAAGAATAATCATTAATTTTAAGTATACTGATATTGCTTGTTTTCATTTATTTTTTTCATTGATTGTTTCAATAATCAATAATTTTAATGTTGTAATCATTTATTTTGTTAGTTTTGTATATAATGTTGATGTTAAGAATTAAAAAAAATAAGTGAGGATGTGGTTAATCCTCTTTTGCAGCGATAGTGATTTTATTTGAAATTGCAGCTTGGCCATATTGGGACTCTTTCAAAAACTTAAGTGATTTCAATTTTTTTGTAATTTTGAGCCACAATATTTTTTCTTCGTATTTTTTCTTTATTTCACATTTAAAAATAGGAAAATTAATATAATAGGTGAAGCTAATATATTAATATGTCTAAATCAAATATAAAAGCTTCAAATAGTAATATGTCTGATAAACAATTTATACTTTGCGATTTTTTTCCGGAGTTTAATGAATTCCGTAGTTCTGATGATAAATCTCGTTTTGGTTGTGATTCTGTTGATGATTCATTGTTTGTTTCTTCAAGAAAAGGTGAAATATATTTTAAACAAGTTAATGTTCGTTGTCCTCAATGTAAGTCTCGTGATGGGCTCTGTCCAAAATTGTCATGATGTAGAATTGATTTTTTGATTGTTTGTTTATATTTTCATGTTTTTTGAGTCAGGACATTTCGTTCTGTCCAGCGGATTTTCTGTAATCTGATCCATCTAATTTGTCCATTTCGTGTTCTGAATTTTCTTTTCATTGTTTTTGGTAATGTTATATTGAAGTATCCTTCTATTTTATTGTTTGTTCTGGGAATATTGGGATTATTGTAGAATTCTAGTGTTTTGTCGAATTTTTTATCA
>JAFUBV010000177.1 GCA_017460025.1 Methanobrevibacter sp.
CTTACGAAAAATCAAAACCTGATTTAAAAATAATAGAACAGTGTTATCAAATATGGAAATTAATAAAAATTTTCAATAGAAATAGCTTAAGTTTCTAGGAATGAATAGAGGAGGAGAGATGATTAATCATGTGCGAGGTTTATTTTTGGCAATTCATGATTAATCATCCGTGTTTCATTTTAAGAGAAATCTATGACTCTCTTTTGAGGTCGACATATGTTTTTCTGTTTGAAATTCGTGTTTAAATTTTGGAGACTATAAAGACTATATTCCAGAACGTTCACCATGAATATTGTCTTTTTCAATTTTCTCATTTAATAATAACTGATTTATCCAACCAGACGCCCAATCAGACAGATCATCATTATCAAATGGTGTTGGTAAAAACTTGTTTTTATTATCAATTACTTTTCGAGCAAGATTTCTGTAAACTTCAGCTTGAGCGGAATCAGGAGCTCCTTCAATAGTTGTCACTCCATCTAACTCACAACGTGTTACAGTAGGAGACCTTGGAACAAACTGAATTACATCACTATCTGTTTCATTTGTAAAATCTTTAATCATGTCCTCCTGGAGGGAAGATTTAATGGAATTTCCGATTACACCACCCAACAATGCACCACCATTGTTTGAATATTTTAAGATACCTTTGAATAGATTATTTACAGCATAAATCGCCATGTAATCGGATGAAGTTACAGTATAAACTTGGTCGGCGATACCTTTACGGATAGGCATTGCAAAACCACCACATACAACATCTCCTAAAACATCATAAATAATGATATCAGGATTGTATTCTTCAATAATGCCGTTAGTGTTTAAAAGTTCGATAGCTGCGATAATTCCTCTTCCTGCACAACCAACACCAGGTTCCGGACCTCCTGCTTCAACACAGTATATTCCATTGTATCCCTCATGAACAAGGTTATCCAAATCACTGGACCTTTTTCTTACGGTATCCAATACTGTCGGAATGGATTTGCCCTTTCTCAAAGTGGTTGTTGAATCATTTTTAGGATCACAACCTATTTGCATTACGCTATACCCCAAATCGGACAATGCCGCTGATAAATTTGAAGTTGTGGTGGATTTTCCAATACCACCTTTTCCATATATTGCTATTTGTTTTGGCACAATCTTACCTCCTTTTTATTTTTTTATAATGGTCCCACAAATGAACTAACAATATCTTCCACCAATGTCAATCCGCCATCATAGCCGGCATAATGTTTTACTAGAACTGATTTGTTATATATTGGATATGAAATAGGAATATGCAAAGCATTATAATCCTCTATGGATGTCGGAGCTTCTATTGAACTGGAGAATAGGAATAAAAATGGTCTATCTTCAAGATTTTTCCTAATCTTATAGGTATCCGCTTCAAATACTACATCCGGTTCAACTACAGTGTCTAATTTATTCTTAATTTCAGACAAGATTTCTTCTCTTACTTCAACTGGCGGATTATCAGTTATCTGAATAATGTCCGGCAAATATCCCAATTCATTAGCTAAAAATTTGGTGAATCCTATAGCATAGCTACTTTCGGCAGCCACAGCATAGAATGAATTTGGACGCACCAATATAATAGCATCACCAGGATATTCCATCAATCTATAATTCCAATCTTCTTTTTGGGAAATGAATTCTTCAACAGTTTCAGTTAGAATATTTAATTTTTCACCAACTAACCTTAAGAACTCTCCAGTTTGTTTAGCACCCACTGGGACATTGGGATACTTGATGAAGGTAGTTCCATATTTTTCTTCTAGTTTTTCCACGGCTCTGACGCCTAACCAAGGATTAACAACAATATTATATTCCGCAGAAGGAATTTGATTAATATGATCTAAACCATTTTTTTCGGAAAAGATTATATTAGCTTTTACACCTATTGATTCTAAGAGAGTTTTTATTGTCAATAAATCTCCTTTCCAGTAAACATGGTTGTATGGAACAATTCCGAAAATATTAACCGTTTTTTCTTTAATTTCACCTGCTTTTTCAGGTAATAACTGATCAATTATTGCATCCCAGAATAAATTATATCCTTCCAAGGAGTTTGCTTTAAATCCAGGAGCATTTACATGAATTACTGCCGCTTGATCTCTAAATTCCTCTACAACTTGGTCAACATCATCACCAATCAATGATGGAACACAACCCGAAGTTACAACAAACAAATCATCATTAGCTATTTCAATTGTTGATTCTATTAAATTTCTAAGTTTTTCTTCACCACCTAGAATCACATGCTCTTCAACCAGACAGGAACAAGGAGTACTTGTCCCACCTTCATTTCCACCAGCAGATTCGCCGCCAGCGTATAATGTTCCAAATAATTGACCTACACCACATCCGGCACCGGAGTGCAATATCGGAATTCCACCCCGGATACCCAATGTAGTACCATAAACACCCGCCAAAGCACAGCTATAGCGCGGCGCTTCAACAGATTCTCTTTCGAAATGCTCAACATTAGTTGAGATTCCAGATTTGTTATCCAACGTATTTCCACTAGACAAATAATCACCTCCCAAATTATTTTCCTTCATTTAAGTAGTACAATGGATTATCTTGCTCGTACCACCAATCTTTATAACTTTTATCTGTTTTTTCCGCTAAAGTCTTATGATATGATTTATTTTTAAATGCATGCAATAAGAAGTTACCAAATGCTATTGCTCCTGCATAACCAGATTGAGCACTTGTTGGTTCAGGATCTCCTCTTAATGAGTGAATTCTTGTTACATTGTTATCCCTTTCCCAGGTTCCTCCCTGGAACGGACAAGTCAATGTCAAATCAGGATCCAAATTAGTTGTCACATTAGCTTGTTCAGCAGCTTGGAATGTGTTAACCATTATCTGGAAGTCACCAGTATTTTCAAGAATTTCCTCAAGCTCATCTATTAATAAATCATCAAAGTCCTGCGCCATTGCTGCAGGGGTCGCAAGACCTAACTCATCGAAATAAGGCATTTGAGATACCAATCTTCCCTGACCAAGAGAACCCAAAACAGTCGGTTTTTCACCATTTTTCCTTAATTTTACAAATTCCTCCTGGATGGCATTTAATTTTGGAACCCAAATTTTATGTTCTTCTTCAATAAGTTTTTCCACTTCATCCTCTTTTCCAGTGTATTTCGCAATATTCCTTAACCATTCATCAGTATTTGAAATACCAGTAGGGGAAGGATATAAGAAATAAGGCACACCATATTTTTGTTCTAATCCGCGAGATAGGTAATCTGTGTATGTTGGACAGATTGGAGCAGTAACAGCCGCTTCTGATAATTGTTCAAAGTCAGATACTGTAGCGAATTCTGGAATGAAATTTACTCTTAAACCCAGTTTGCCAAGCAATCTTTTAATTTCAAGCCTGTCTTGCCAAGTGTATGACAACATGCTTGCAACATTAACAAGATCTTCTTGTTTTTTCTCAGGTTCTTTAACCAAGTACTTTAAAACTGCATGCCAGAACGCATCGTAACCAGTTTGAACCAGCCTACTCCTAATTCCCTCACAGTGAATTGGCACAATTTTAGCGTTTACATCGCCTTGCACTTCATCAACTGTTCCCTCAATGTCTTCTCCAATAATTCCAGTAGTACATGAAGTCAATATGAATATTGCTTTAGGATGATAACGTTCTTCAGCTTTTAGAATTGCATCCCTTAATTTCTCTGAAGCACCATAAACAACATCATCTTGTTGCAAGTTTGTTGTTAGCCATGCTGAGTTATACTCATTAGTCCTTCCTAATGATTCTGGAACCCCACGATACAATTCTCTGTAACCTAAAGACCCTGCAGAACATCCGACAGGCGCATTAAATATTGTAACCGCATCACGAATAGTGGTTACTCTATTGGAAAGATAGAAATTTAATACACAACCACCAGATTGTTGGAATTTCCTATCAGGAATTTTAATATTTCCTTGTTTTGCATCATTTAACAAATCGGACGCTTTCCCATAATAAACATTAGTACCATTTGCACGTTGTTCCCTATTAGGACAAGTATCTTTGTCTAAATCAAGTATTCTTTTGATTTTATTTCTTCTACATGATCCATTTCCATGATGTTTGCCATGTCCATTAACCATATTTTAGCACCTCCTATAATAATATAACAATTGTTATATATCATTGTTGAAAAATACCTCTCTCTTTGTAACAATTGTCAATAATTAATTAAACTCCTCATAACAGCTTAATTGAAATTTAATTCCCATTACATTTAGTTTAAAAAATATTTTAATATCTAGGCTGTAAAAAAAATATTGTTATAAATTAAAGGGAAAAATCAATCCTTTTTTTCAAAAAAGATTAAAAATCAACAATAGCAATTACATTTTCAAAAAATATCACATACACATAACCAAAGGCATACACATGCGACAACACATTTGACTCATCATACAATTACATCTACACATATTTACACCTCTCATTATTTTTTAAAAATTTTTTATAACTATTGTTATAGAAATAGTCTGGTGAACATAAGTTAAGAAGTTCATCTTATTTAAACTTTACTGTTTTTGACCATTCCTAGAAACTTAAGCTTTTTTGATTTTTTCTATTTTTAATTTTTTGTTAAATACCTAATTTTTACTTATTTTAGTTAATTCTTTATTTTTTATTCCGAAATCATATAAAACTTACGAAAAATCAAAAAATGATTTAAAAACAATACAATAATGCTATTAAATATGGAAATTAATAAAAATTTTCACTAGAAATAGTTTAAGTTTCTAGGAATGTGAAATTAGATAAGTTTATAATTCATCCTGTAATAAAAATAATTAGAGTGTTACTTAAAGTAAACCTCTTGATGCAAATACATTTATTAATGTCGATGCTGATATTGTAGGGATTTTCTCTACAATAAACATTAATTACTTTTTTTAATCAGTGAAAATTTTAATAACCAATTTCAATAGAAATATCCCTATGAAAAACAAAGTCTTTTTTGGACCTGCAGGCAGTCCAGTAAACTATAAAGGTGCCGCATATAAAGCTCCCAAATACATTCAAAGAATCGGGCTTGACTCCTATGAATACCAGTCCCCCTATGGAGTCAGGATTGGAGAGGAATCTGCCAGAATACTGAAAGAGGAAGCTGAGAAATTCGACATTCTAATTTCAATGCACGGCCCGTATTACATCAACCTGTGTGCAACGGAAAGCGAAAAGATAGATAAAAGCATCGGCCATCTGATAGCCACCGCCCGTGCAGGAGAATGGATGGGTGCCTACAGGCTTGTTTTCCATCCCGGTTTTTACACTAACAGGAAACCCGAAAAGGCAATGGAAATTTCAAAACAGACCATCAACCGTCTTTTTGAGGAACTTGAAGCTGAAGGCATAGAAGAGTTTACTTTTGCACCTGAAACCACAGGAAAAAGAACCCAGCAGGGAAACATTGAGGAGATTGTTGAGCTGTGTGCAAGCTTTGATCATTTTGAACCTACAATTGATTTTGCACATATACATGCTCGTGGAAGAGGTTTTTTAACTAAAAAGGATGATTACAATTGTATTTTTTCCACAATCGAAAACAAGTTGGATATTGACCGTCTTCACTGCCATTTCACAACCATCGAATACGGTCATGGCGGAGAGGTCAAGCATCACACGCTGGATGAAAGCGATGAGTACGGACCCCAAATAGAGGATCTGCTTGCAAATCTTATTGACAACGGTTGGAATGCGAACATAATCTGTGAGACTCCTTTAAGGGACATTGATTCCCTGAAAATGAAGGAACTGTATGAAAACATGCTTTAGTTTTTCTTCAGTTTGAGGACTACAACTTCAGAGTCGGTTCCCCATCTTAATGGCTGGTCCATTGAACCCACTCCTGTCGTTACATTGAGGTAATGGCCTGAATTATCCCTGAAAAGTCCTCTGTTATATTCAAACATCCTGTCTGAAATCCATGTTATCGGATAGAACTGCCCTCCGTGGGTGTGTCCGGAAAGCTGCATGTCAAAGCCTATTTTTGAATGAACATCCCATGCATAAGGGACATGATAAACGATTATATTAACCTTATCCTCTTTAATTTCACTTTTAATCTCATCGAGCGTTGGCATTTCAATGTCACCGAAGCTATAGGTAAGGCCATAAATGTTAAGTCCGTTGATTTCAACTGATTCGTTGTCAAGAACTATTATTCCGGCATTTCTGCATGCTTCAATCACATTGCCTATTCCCGGATAGTAATCATGGTTTCCGGGCGTGAATATTATTGGCATTCGAACATCCTTTAAGGGCATGAAATCATCAGGCGAAACTACCGAAGAACCGTCAGCCAGATCCCCTGAAATGATAGCCACATCACAGATATCTGACAATTCGTTTAATGTATCATTAAGCTGAGCTATGATTTTTTTGTATCTTACAGCTCCAAAGTGAACATCAGATAAATGGACAATGCTTACATCTTTTTTGAGATTGTCCAGTTTCACTTCCCTTTCGTTTATGACGAGCTTATGGGCCTTGTAATATGCATAGACTCCGATTACAGGCACCGCCAAAAGCATGATGTATATAATGTTGTGGTTAATGTTTCCAATAATATAGATTATTGCAATATCAATCAGAAACATCAGTGACGCCCACATCCAGATTGCAGATATTTCAGTCAGTAATCTTGTAATGAATCGTGTTTTTTTCTCTTCTAAAAGCATCGGGGCAACATTAAGTATTCCTATTAAAACTGTTAGAAAAAGCAAAGTCAAATCATCCAAAGGATAAAATAGCATGAATAGAAATTTCAAAAGGAAAAACTCAAACAGCATGTAAAATGGAGTCATGAATATGACACGTCTAGTTCTGAAGCTCATATGATATCACCAAATTATAAATATTATATTGTTCCAATACTATATATTAGTTAATTTTTACAGGGTGATTTTTTTGAAAAACAATTCTAAAAAAAGCGAGGTCAAAAGTCAAAGTCAAAAAACAGCCGTAGTGACATGCGACAACAGGAAAAATGCCGAATGTGTTGTTTTAAAAGCAGCAGGTTATCCTTTTGACTTTGAAATGATGGATAATACTTTAGAAATCACTGATAAAAGTTTGTTTGAACAGTATGCCCGTGACCAATGGCTAGGTATTGAAATCAACAATGAATCATACCTTTTCGATCAAAAAATCATCCCGGATTTTGCTTTTAAAGTCATTTCTGTAGAGCCTGAAAATTCAATTATTTCAGAAAATACAAAAATCAAAATCATCATTGATGAATCTGCAAAGGAAAATTCATTAAAATCAACAAAAACCAATGTCAGGCTGTCCGATGTAGTCGGTCAGGTCAATGCAAAAAATAAAATCAAGGTTATTGAAAAGTATCTTCGAGAACCTGAACGCTTTGGAGGATGGGCTCCTAAAAATGTCCTGTTTTACGGAAATCCGGGTACAGGCAAAACCATGCTTGTAAAAGGTCTTGCAAGTGAGGTTGATGTGCCGTTATATCTGATTAAGGCAACCTCATTAATTGGAGACCATGTCGGCGATGCGGCATCCAAGATTCATGATCTGTTTGAAAAGGCATCCAAAAATGCTCCTTCAATAATTTTCATTGATGAGATTGATGCCATTGCTCTTCACAGGTCTTTTCAGTCATTGAGAGGTGACGTTTCAGAAATAGTCAATGCGCTTTTGACAGAAATGGATGGAATTACCGAAAACAATAGTGTCATAACCATCTGCGCAACAAACAACAGAAGCTCTCTTGACAGTGCTGTTAGAAGCCGTTTTGAAGAGGAAATCGAATTCAAACTGCCTGATGACGATGAAAGACGTGAAATTTTTGAAAGAAATATTTCAACTATGCCTTTGGAACATGACTTCAATATAGAAAAGCTCGTTAAGGTTTCAAAAAACATGTCCGGAAGGGATATCAAGGAAAAGATTCTTAAGACATCACTTCATCATGCAATAGCTAATGACAAAGACATTATCGACATGAGCGATATCGATTATGCATTGAAATCAAGCAAAATAAAAATCAGCGATATTAAAGGAATGTTTGAATAAATATCGAGCATTATATTGCTTGATTATCCAATTAATTCCTGAAATTAAAAATATATTCAGCAGAATCTATAACTTCTTTTTTGTCATCGATTGCGGCCTGCTTAAGATTTTTTGAAATGTCGAAAAAGATCTTGTTGACTATGGAATTTGTTAAATTATTTAAAATTTTACTACTACCATCTACATCAGACAACTTTGAAGATGCTTTTTTAGTTTCACGTTGTCTTATCTCTTCCATAGATACTCTTAAAGTTGATAGCATTGTCTCAACTTCCATTATTTTAAACGATTCTTTAAGCAAATTGAACTCTTCTTCGATGATGATTTCTGCCTCACCGAATTCCTTCTCACGAAGCTTGGTATTTGTGTCTGCAATCTCGCGCAAGTCATCAATATTGAACAGTCTGACTCCCAATTCACATACATCCTCTGAAATATCACGAGGATTAGCGATATCAACCATGAACAAATCAGTTTCAACCATATCAATTGATTCCAATCTTTTTTTAGTTATTATTGAATGAGGCGCACTGGTTGCACTGATTACCAAATCCGCATTTTTCAAGTAGTCATCCAGCTCTGAAAAAAGAATTGCTGTTCCGTCCAAATCCTTTGCAAGCTCAACTGCAACATAAAAAGTCCTGTTTGCTACAAAGATTGCACTTAAATCCTTTTCCGCAAGCGCCTTAGCCACAAGCTTACCCATCTTTCCGGCACCTATGACCAGTACTGACTTGCCGTCAAGTTCGCCCAAATACTTTTCAGCCAAATCAACTGCAGCAGAACCTATTGAAACGGAACCCTTGTTGATTTTGGTCTTGTTTCTGACTACCTGACCTACGTGAATTGCCTTTGTAAAAATGGTATCCAAAGCCCTTCCGCAGTGATGGTTTTTGATTGCCTTGTTTTTGGAGTCCTTTACCTGACCTAAAATCTGGTCTTCACCCACAATCATTGATTCAAGACCTGAAGTCATACGAAGCAAATGCATAACTGCAGCATCACCATATTCAATGATAATGCTTTGGTTATCATGAGAGATCAGTTCATCATCAGCATCAATATAATTACTGTAAATATAGTATTCCTTACGGTTGCAGGTTGATATTTCAACATATTCACTTATAGAATACTTGGTCTGCAAATTCAGGAATAATTCATCAATTTCTTTGGAAATATTTTCCATTGATTGAATATCTGCAATCTTATGGTCCACTCTTAAGTTAAGTATCATCAAAATCCTCCATTATTAATTCATTGATAACAGCCTTTGCTTTGTCAATTTCCCCAGATTTAATTAGTTTTTGAATATTTTCATCTTCAAAGATTTCATAAAGATATTTACGTCTTTCCTTTTGGTCAGGAATGATTTTTTTTAAAATTGAGCGTGAATAATCCTGAAGTTCAATTTCCAGGATATCCTCTTCAGTGATAATGGACTGAATCCTTTTTCTAAGTTGTCTTGCCATCAATGGGCTTTTCCCATTTGTAAAAATAGAAATCTCAATATCTGCAATATTGAAACTTGTCGGGACAATAATGTCTCCATCATAAGGAAAATCGGCACGGTTGAGCAGCTTATCCTTTGATATCCTGCCGACATAGTCAGACAGCTTTTCATCACCGCTTGCTACAACAACCAAATCTGCCCATTCAACCAAATCATCAACATCATCCGTTGAGTGAAGTGAAGCGCCTTTGTCTTTTAAATCCTGTGCGATGGAGTTGCCTGCAAGCTTTACAATTGCCCCATGGTCTAAAAATTTGTTTGCTCTTCTGGTTGCAACTTCGCCTGTGCCTAAAATAAACACCTTCAATCCGGAAGTTTTCAAATAAAGAGCAGTCCAATCCATATTAATCAGAATTTTCCAAAGATTGTGCTTTCAATACACTAACCGCTTTTCTCAAGTCATTATCACAATCAGTCAATACTTTCATAGCTTCAAGTTTAGAAATATTAAATGTTTCGGCCAGTGCTTCAGCTCTTGCATCAGGTTCAGGTTTTTTAACGCCGACCAATTTTTCTGCGAGCTCTTTTTTCAAATCCAAGTATTCGTCATGACTCATACCCATATTTCTTAAAGTCATGTCTCTTAAAGGACAAGGTTTAGATGGTTTGCAACACCAAATCAATGATCCAAAACAAGTTCCGGCCCCTTCACCTAACCTTGTCTGCCTACCAAATTCTGTTTTAATTTCAATATACTCCTGAGGAGTTAAATTTACTGCTTCCAATGCATTTAAAACAGGACATGGCTTTACAGGAGGACAACAAAAAGCAAGTCCTCTTACATCTCCACCCCTACATATATGAGACGGTGCGTCTTCCCAAGTCATAATAATTCTCCATAAATATAATGTATTAATTTTTCTTGATGACAATATATAATACTTTGTAATGTTACAAACAATTGATGAACTAAAAAATTCTTTCAATTCCGGCAATTTTATCAAAATCAGTGTCAAAACTTATTATTTTAGTAATATTATGATCAATCATAGATTTTAAAATTAGACAATCCTTGAAATTTATGGAATTATTATAATACCTGTTCAAGTCAAGAGCATATTTATAATCTTCTTTTTTAACACAAATAATAGTAGTGTCTTGTTCTAAAGCAGAGTAAATTTTATATGGTTTTAATTGACATTTTCGTGATTGATTTAAAGTCTCAGCCAACACCACACCATTAATTACTTTAAATTGTTCCAAAGAAACATATTTCTCATAGATACGTTTAGCTTTTTGATGATTTGTTTCTTTAGAACCCAACAATGATATTATAAATGAAGAATCCAGGAACATCATATTTTCACCATTCTCCATTTGTTTTAAATTTTATTTCTTCAATCAACTCTTCAAAATTTCCTTGGTTATGTTTAATCCCCAATTTAATATCTTCTTCATGAGATTCCCTAAATAGACGATTAAGTTCTTCATCACTTAATCCATCTTGTTGATTAATGACATCATTATTAAGCCCTTGTTCAAGATATATTTTGATTAACTGCAATTCTGAAATTCCGTGTTCTTTAGCTTTAATTTTAATCCTTTGTTCCAACATTTTATCACCTAAAACATTTAAATTAAACTTCAACAATAAGAACACCCCATTAAATGTATTAATTAACAGTGCAAAAAAAGTATTAATTATAATTATATTAGAAAATAAGA
>JAFUBV010000178.1 GCA_017460025.1 Methanobrevibacter sp.
CCTGCAGAACTACCGCATCGACATCAGCTCCGGCATGGACTTTGAGGAACACGCCCGGCACATGATGGATGTCCATCCTAACCTGATGCTTCGTCACCGCATTCGTTCCTATAGCCCTGAAGTCTATGCCCAGCAAATGGAACGCATGGGAGCCCAGCTCATGATGCCCCTACACCATAACAACGCCAGGGCCAGCGGAGAAGATTTGGACGCCTACTTTGCCGCCGTCAATGAGGTCTTAAAGAGTCATCACTATCCCGGATGCGCCTTTAACCCGGTGCCTTACAAGTGGTATTCCATCCAGACCGCCATCCTGGAAGCGTAAGAAGTGAATAAAGAGTGCGAAGCAGAATTAGCGAAAGAGCAAAAATAAAATAACGGAAAGAAAAAACAAGTAAAACATAAGCAAAGAGCAAATAAAAAATAAGTCAAAAATAAGCAAAGAACATATAAATAATGAATAAGCCAAGTGCAAGCAAAGAATAAGCAAAAAATGTACATCTTTCCAGTAGCAAGGTAATCTTTTTCCATCAACACAAATTGAATTTCTAGGATTGCATGTAACACCTAATTCTTGGCATGGGCAATCTTTAATAACATGAGCAACAGCCTTATTCGCATCTATTGTTGTGAATGGATAATTTGCCATTTCAACAGTTGAAGAAGTTGCTGAATTGAAAAAAGATGATTTTCCCACATTTGGTTTTCCACAAACTGCAATTTGAAGCATAATAATCAATAAAATATTTAATTTTTAAAATATAAATAGTTTCATGAACTTATTTAAAAAATAAGGTGAAATATGGAAAGTGAAAAACCAACAGGAATGAAAATAAGACAAGGATTTCAAACATTCCTAACACAAACAAGAGGCAATACCACTTTTAAACCAGAACTATTCGACTTGATTGGTGTTGATGTTAAGGTTAATGATTTGCCTCAAGTATTCAATAACTACAAAATCATCAATTTAACTGACATTCATTTAGGCCAATGGATTAGTCCACAGTATCTGGAGGGTGTTGTCGATTATGTAAATCGCTTAAATCCAGACATGATTACATTAACCGGCGATTACGTATCATACATTCTTGACGGATATGAAGATCCACTCTTAAATTCATTTAAAAAATTAAAGGCTAAAGATGGTAAGTTTGCAGTTTTGGGAAATCATGACCATTGGAATGGTGCAGATAAAATAAGAAAAATCCTGAAAGAAGCAGATGTTATCGAATTAAGCAATGATGTCTATTCCGTTGAAAAAGATGGAGAATTCATTAATGTTTCCGGTGTTGACAGCTGCAGTGTCGGTGCAGATGATTTGGATAAGGTGCTTGAAAAATTGCCCGAAAATGGATACAGCATATTACTTGTTCATGAACCTGACTTTGCTAAAATATCATCAAAGACCAACAGGTTTGATTTACAGATTTCCGGCCATTCACATGGAGGCCAGTTGATAATACCAGGAGTCAAAACAACTCCATTCAGATGTTCTTATTCAGTCAAATACCCTGTAGGAGCATATAAAGTTGGAAACATGATTCAATATACAAGTAAAGGTCTTGGAACCAATTCATTCTGGCTAAGAATTAATTGCAAACCTGAAATTACATTATTTTACCTTAAAACAACGAAAAGAAAAAATATTGAAATAACTGAGGGTTAAATGAACATTCATAACTTGATTAAATCTATTATAGTTATTATCTTAATTGCAATAGCTAACATAGGGACAATTATTTTGGCTTCATTGATAAATGACACAATCATTCTGGGAAGTTGGTACAATGCAATTTTAATTGCAATTGGAGCTACAATAGCAAATATAATATTCTGGCCAATAATCGTGAAATATCTAATGAAATTCATTGTATGGACATTTGGAATCGGAGCATTAATTATCAATACAATAATTTTTTATGGAGTCTCCAGCCTGATTCCGGGAGTTTCTCTTAGTGCAAGCGATGCATTTTTGGTTCCGCTCGCAATGGCTATTGCCACCACAATTATTTCAAACATAACCGATGTTGATTATTACGACACATACATAACCCGTGTGTCAGATTATGTTTCAAGAGAAAAAAGACTGTATAAAAGAAAATTTCCGGGTTTGATAATGCTTGAAATAGACGGATTATCAATTGATATTTTAAAAGAGGCTATTGATAAAAATATGATGCCTACACTTAAAAGATGGATAGAATCCGATAAATACACATTAAAAAGATGGGAAACTGACTTGTCATCACAAACGGGTGCCTGCCAGGCAGGAATATTGCATGGCAATAATGAAAATATTGTAGCATACAGATGGGTTGAAAAGGAAAATGATAACCAGATAATGATTTCAGGAAAATTAGCTCATGCCCCATTAATAGAAGAGAGAATATCTGATGGAAATGGATTATTGTGCGATAACGGAACAAGCATCACAAATATGTTTACTGGAGACAGCATCAATCCCATATTAACATCATCCAGATTTAAGTTTTTTACAAAAATGTATAACCAATCATTGAATGTCGTTTTTATAGAGGCATATTCCTTCCAAAGAGTTATTGTTCTTTTCTTGTGGGAAATATTGGTTGAAGTTAAATCACAAATAATGCACGGGCTAAAAAATATTCAACCGAGACTTAGGAGAAACATTGTTTATGCTACAATAAGAGCTGGAGCAAATGTGCTTTTGCGTGAAATAGCAACAGAAACATTGATTGGGGATATGTTAAAAGGAGAAATTAACAGCGCATATGCCAGTTATGTGGGCTATGATGAAGTGGCACACCATTCTGGAATTAGAGATAATGATGTATGGAATGTACTCAAACAAATTGATTTGCAATTTAAACGACTTGAAAAGGATGAAAAAAGATGTGAGAGAAATTATTAATTTGTAGTGTTATCTGATCATGGCCAAGGAAATGGTGCGACATTCAAACAGAGGTATGGCATTACGCTGGCCAATTACGTAAGAAGACTACTGCCGGAGGACATGAAAGCTTATGATAAAAATCCATTTATTTCAGACCATTTTAGAGACGCATATATTCCGGAAAATAAGCAGATTGAAACTATAATGGATAAAGTCGATGACATAAAAGATACAGACTTCTTTTCAGGTGCAATCGAAAATTTAAAAGACAGAAGTCCTGATTTTATTAATATGGAACGTTTAGAAGAACTTACATCGAAATATAAAAATGATTTGGATTATATTAAAAGTCATGAAAGTAAAGAGCAAACAACAAAAAAGGCAGAAGATTCCGAGCTGATTGTTCTTGGTTCAGGGAATTTGGGATTAATCTATCTGACACAATGGCATAAAAGATTAAACTACGAGGAAATAGTAATGTTATTCCCAAACCTCATTCCAGGTCTTGTAAAACATAAAGGCATAGGATTCATATTAGTGGAATCATTCACCAACGGACCGATGGTTATTGGTTCAGACGGAATTTATTATCTGAACAATGACAAAATAGAAGGTAAAAATCCATTGGAAAACTTTGGAAAAAATGCTGCAATGCATCTTAAAAGACATAATAAGTTTGAACATATGCCCGATATTCTAGTAAACAGCTTTTATGACCCCGAAACTGGAGAGATATGTTCATTTGAAGAACTGATCGGCAGCCATGGAGGGCTTGGGGGAAGCCAGACAAGACCGTTTATTTTATATCCTTCATATTGGGAAGATCCTGGTGAATTGGTTGGTGCGAAATCAATATATGATTTCTTAAAAAAAGAAATGAATGAATTAAAAGACTCTTGAAAGCCAATAATCCAATATTTCTTCAACATTTTCATCAAAACTTATGGTTTTAGATTCATTTTCTTTTATAGCATCCGCATAATCCTTATTTAATCTTATTAACGTTGCATTAGGATTATCATATGTCAACTGTTCAAAAGGATAGCGAATGATAACTGGAGTATTGAAACCGACACCAATTTCCAAAAATACCACTTTTTTACCATCAATTTTATTTATAAAGTCAATATAATGTTTTTGAGCTTCATGCCATTTTTCATCTTCAACAAATAAGTTATCTTTTCTGAGATTTGTTTCCATTTCAGCCCCACAAACAGGACATTTTGGAATCAGATCAGACGGGATTTTACAGTCAACAGTTTTTTCAACCATTTCCTTGATTAATTCCTCATCATCATACAATTTGTCATGGCAAGCTTCACTGCATTGCAAAAGACCGTAATCTCCCTGTGTTGCAAAGATTCTTTCATCTTCAAAGCCGTTAATCCAAAACTGATGTTCAACATTAGTTGTTAAAACAAAATAATCCTTATTTTCAACCAGCTTTAATAATTTTTGATATACATCAGTTTTACCAACGCTGAATCTGTTAACATTGATATGCCTTGCCCAATAAGCCCATTTCTCCTGGGAAGTCTTGAAAGGATAAAATCCTGATGAGTACATGTCCCTCATAGAATATTTTTCAATGAAATCAGCAAAATTATCAGTGAAACGTTTACCTGAATATTCAATACCCGCCGCTGTGGATAAACCTGCACCGGCACCAATCAATACAAAATCCGCTTCATTAATTTTTTCAATAGCTTTATCCATTCTTAATACAAAACGATCCATTTTAATCACCAAACAATAAATTTTTATAAATCAAATAATCTTCATCAACAAATACATTAAAAATAACATGCTCCAAAGAGGTTTCATTAGAATCCAAGTATTCATTTACAGTCCTAATGGCAATTTCGGCAGCAGTTTTCTGAGGAAAATTAAAAACACCTGTAGAAATACAGCAAAACGCAATAGATTTTAAATTGTGATAACTGGCAATATCCAAACATGATGCGTAACAACTTGCCAGCCTTTTACAGTCCAAATCACTTGGTTTAAATCCTTGAGCAATAGCGGGGCCAACTGTGTGAATCACATGTTTAGAAGGCAAATTATAAGCACTTGTAATTTTTGCTTTTCCAATGTCCTCATCCTTATTTTGTGCTTTCATAATCCTGTCGCATTCCAATCTCAGTTGAATGCCACTAGCTGAATGAATCACATTGTCAATACATCCATGCATCGGAATAAAACAACCCAGCAATTTGGAGTTGGCAGCATTAACAATAGCATCCACTTTCAACTGTGTAATATCGCCCTGCCAAAGCATTAATTTTCCATCAGATTCACGGATATCTTCCACACCAACCAACTCTTTAGATAATGTTTCATTTGTTAAGAATTCATCCTGAATTTTTAAAAATTCATCATCGATTGGATTAGGCGGCCTTACGTTCATCAGTGAACGGAGCAAGTTTCTTTTTTGAAAGTTATCATCAGGAATTTCTATAACATCTTGCC
Source organism: Methanobrevibacter sp. (assembly GCA_017460025.1). Lineage (GTDB taxonomy): Archaea > Methanobacteriota > Methanobacteria > Methanobacteriales > Methanobacteriaceae > Methanocatella. The sequence goes on from JAFUBV010000178.1 coordinate 5,345, forward strand.
TTTCATTAATCAAATAATTTAAAAGAAAGTCTAATTGCTGATTTGTATCCATTTTAATTCCTCCTTACTCTATTATATTATCGACAAATATTTAAATGATTTTTGTAACCTAAAAGGAACTGAGTTACTTTAAAGTAACACAACAACAAATTTAATATTTATTAAAATTAAAATTAAAAGTGAGAAGGTGATTTTCCATGTCTGATGATATAATCTGTCCAGTTGACAGAACATTAAATTTAATAAATAAAAAATGGAGTATTCAAATAATCAGAGACCTGTTCTTTGGAAAAAAACATTTTAAAGAATTCAAAGAAGGAAAGGACATTAGCAATAAAGTATTATCCAGTTGCCTAGCGGATTTAGAAGAAAATGGATTGATAGAAAAGAAAGTTTTGAATACAAAACCTGTAAGCACGGAATACTCATTAACAGCATATGGAAAGTCCATGAATAAGATTATCTATGAAATTGCAATGTTTACATTGGATGATGAAAAGGATAAAGTTTACAGCGAAAAGACAAAAGAGGAATTGAAAGAAAATTTCAGACAAACTTTAGAAATCGATGATTAGTATGGATGGAAAAATATTTATTGTTGGAATAGGACCTGGTGCTGAAGAATATTTAACTTTAAAGGCTGTAGAATGTGTTAAAAATTGTGATTATACTGTTGGAAGCACTAGAGCAATTGACCTTTTTAGTGATGTCAAAAATACCATTGCGTTTAATGTTAAAGATTTATTGGACAAATTGAAAGAGGGAGTTGATTTGGCCATTGCAGGCAATGAAGTTGCAATACTATCAACAGGAGATCCGGGATTTTCAGGAGTTCTCAATACCGTACTGAGGATTTCAGAAGAAAAGGGATTTGAAAAAGACAATATTGAAGTAATACCTGGAATCAGTTCCCTTCAGCTTGCTGCGGCCAGAAATCATATCCAATGGGATAATGCAAATGTCATGACATTTCACGGAAGGGAGAATGTGGAAGACATTTTAGAAGTTATTGATAATGGAAAAACAACCATTGCACTTCCTTCAAGAAAAGTTAAGGACATGGCACAGTTTTTACTTGACAATGGCATAAGTGAAACAAGACCTGTTACAGTCTGTGAAAGATTATCATATCCAGATGAAAAAATTGTCTCCACTTCACTAAAAAATATTGCCTCAAGCGAATTTACCTACATGTGTATTATGATAATAGAAGGTAAAAATTGATGTCAAAAATTCATTTTAATAATGTTTTACTTTTTAAATTTTAAATTAAAATCTTTATAAGTCTAAAATCATAGTTTCA
>JAFUBV010000179.1 GCA_017460025.1 Methanobrevibacter sp.
TGATGACAAACAATTATTTTATGCAAGAATTAAATTTAAAAATTTCAAAGAGGAATTTATTAAATATTTAATAGACAATGATTTTTCATATGAAAAGTTAATTTCTGATTTAAATTTAACTGAAGGAAAAATATTCAATGCATTAAGTAATTCATTAAATTTAAAAGAGAAATCTCTACTAAAACACTATTTGAAACTAGATTCCTGGAAAAATGGTGATTTAATTAGGTTTTTAATGGATCATAAATATTCATCCGAACAGATACAAAAAATGATTAAAGCATCCAAGAAATATTTTATTGAAGAGTTAAATAAAACTTTGTATCGTGCTTCTACAGAATTGCTTATAGAAAAATATGGATTAAACAACAAAGATAAAAAAGACGATTTAATAAACTTTTTATTAACAAATGAAATAATAGTTCCTCAAATACTTGATGATATTGATTTTGTTAAAAAAGATATGTTGAGAGGTTTTGATGAAAAATTAGATTATAAGCAAATTTCCTATATGCGTTATAAAGCATTGAAATATCAATATGATAACTTATATGCTTATTTAACCACTAATAATAACATTGACAGAATAATAAACACCGGTAAAGAAGAATTTGAATTAGAAATATATCAAACAATAGATTACCAACAAGTATATACAATATCTAGAAAATTAAATGTTCCAAGCTCAAAAACAGGACTTCCTAAATATTTAGTTGAAAATTACAGTGTTGAAGAGATAAGAGACATGTTAAATAGCTAGTTAAGTTGAATACCATCTATCCACATCAACTCTCTTATTTTGATTTTCACTAGCTATTTTTTCATAACCTCCAGTGAATGCAACTACACAGTCATCGTGAATGGCTTCATTTGGATATGCTGTTATTTTTTCGAGAAATTCCATCGCCCATTTTTTGGTGAACCCGGTCAAATCCTTTCCAACTAGAAAAATTCCATTCTTTTGAATATCTGCTGAAACTCTTCTTGCACGGTCAACTTTATTTTCTCTTGAGTTACCAGTACCTGTAGCGAATCCTCTTCTTGATAACTCATCAATAATTAACAGTCCAAAGTTTTTACCTGTGTTTCCGTCGAGTTCAATGTATTGGACATCTGCCTTGTCACGTGCTGCAGTGTTGATAATTTCATTAATCAAGTTTCTTGACTCAAGCTGAAACTCATAGGAGTCCAGGATGTAAATGTTGCCGTTTAGATCTTTAGCCAACATGACCCCAGCAGTATAATCCGGATCACTACCTTTCAATTTGTCATCATTCAATACTTCAGTAGCAGCTAAATCCCAATACCGGATTACTTTAATAATTGGAATTTTCATGTATTCATCATATGAGATTAGGTGGAAGTCTGATTCATCGAATAGATGACCTTTAACACTGGCATACCAGTTACCGTTCATTAACTGTTCTCTTGTGACTCTATCAAGACCCATCAAGTATTCTTCATAGTCTTTTCTATCCAAGTAGATATTATCCAAATAGCTTGAGCTGATAAATCTGATTTGTGATTTGTCCCAAATATCTTCATCAATTTTTTCTATGAATCTTTCCCTTACCCATTTGTTTCCACGCTTACCAGGATTGCTTGAGCACATTAACTGTGTCGGAAGCTTATTGTCTTTAGTTTTCCTAACTCTTGAGCGCATATAGATATATTTAAATCTCTCAAGTTGTGTCAGTTCATCAATTCCAATGAACTGGTATTCAGAACCTTGATAAGTATCCAAGTCGTTGATGTTTCTTAAATATCCGAAAGTTAGTGAATTGCCGTTGGGAAATGTCCATGAGTGTTCGGTTCCATCCCACTTTGGTTTAATAGCTGAATTATTTTGAATTTCCTTTCGATTTAACCATTGACTAGCTTTGTGAATTAATGCTCCTTTACGCTTCAGGTCAGATAATGTACGTCTCAATATTAACGCATGATATTCATTCATGTCATCCTGAACATAAAATAATGCTCTCATCAAGAGACTTGTTGATTTACTTCCTCCAGCTGCACCGCCAATCAGAACTTCCTTTTCACTAGCTAGTATCATCTCTGCTTGTTTTGGAAATGGATTGAATGGTATATATGGATTTTCATATACACATTTCTGAAGAGTAGCTTTATCTTTAGCGCTGAGATGGAATTGGTTGTTTTTATCATACATTGTTATCGTCTATTTGTTTTGCAAGGATTTCAATTTCATTCATTATGTCTTTTTGTGAGATTTCAATTTTTTTGTCTTCCAGCTCAAGAACTCTGTTTTTTAATAGTCTGTCCATTTCATCTTTGAACAGTTTGTTTTTAGCGTCAAATGCTTTAACTGATAATTCAAGATATCTTATTTTTAATTCAGTTAAGTCAAGTAAGTATCTTGCAAGACTTTTTTCATTTGCATTGTATCTTATTTCCTGGTCAA
>JAFUBV010000180.1 GCA_017460025.1 Methanobrevibacter sp.
ATTTTTTTCAGCTCATCAAAATGATCAATAAAACATTGTTTAATTTCAAAGGAGTGGCCGGCATTTTCAGTTTTAATTACAGGTGCACGAGTCATTATATCGGATATGACATGTGCATTAGCTCCACCAGATGCAGTTATTGCAGATGCACCTCTGTTGATTGAAGCAACTAATGCTCCTTCAGATGTTGCAAGAGGAATGAAAACTTCACGATTGCAATTATCACCATTTATTTTTAAAGGACCGGCAATTCCCATAGGCAATTGGAGAACCCCAATGGAATTTTCAATGTTTCTGGCTGAAGCCCTTTCCATATCCAATGTATAATTGGAGATATTGTCCAAACTGATAGAATATTTTTTTTCCAGAAATTCACGTCTAATATCGGTAGCTTCTTTGGCTGAAACTTCACCGTCAACCTGATAAAGTTTCATTTCACCATTCAATAATTTATCAATAATTTCTTCGCGATTCATTTTAAATTTCCTTTTGAATTAATTTAACAATTTCAGATGGCATTTTAGCTACTTCAACACCAGCATTATTCAAAGCTTCAGTTTTACTTGCAACAGTACCGGAATTTCCTTGAATGATTGCACCAGCGTGACCCATTCTTTTTCCAGGAGGTGCTGTTCTTCCGGCAATATATGAAACAACAGGTTTTGTCATTTCGTTTTTAATGTATTCTGCTGCTTTTTCTTCGGCATTTCCTCCGATTTCACCGATCAGTACAACAGCTTCGGTATCGTCATCGGCTTCAAATCTTTTAAGGATATCAATGTAATTTGTACCTACAACAGGATCACCACCGATTCCAACACAGGTACTTTGACCTATTCCTGCACGAGTAAGCTCACTGGCTATTTCATATGTTAGAGTACCGCTTCTTGAGATAACTCCAACACTACCTTCTTCAAAAATATGTGTAGGCATGATACCCAATTTACCAACACCAGGAGAGATAATGCCCGGAGTGTTTGGACCTATGACAGTGGTTCCCATTTGGTCTGCATAAGCCATAATATCCAAACTATCATGAATTGGGATATGTTCAGAAATAATTACCACCAAATCCAAATGTCTAATGGATTCAAAAGCAGCATCCTTAGCAAATTTTGCAGGAACAAAAATAATTGAAGAGTTAATGTCAGTTTCTTCAACAGCCTCTTCGATGGAGTTAAAAATAGGAACTCCTAAGAACTCCTGACCACCTTTTCCAGGAGTTACGCCTGCTCCTATAGTAGTATTATATTTCAACATTTGTTCTGTATGGAAAGAACCTTGCTTTCCAGTAATACCTTGAACTAAACAGTTCGTATCTTTATCCAATAAAATCATATTATACCAACCTAACGTAAAATTCTTGTTTTATTTTGAAATGGAACAGCCAAATCTATAACATTACCGTTCATTAATGCGGTAGCGGAAAAAATAACACTTCCAGGCAATACATTGCAAGTTGTCCCCCTTTCAACCAAATAAGTATTTTTATTTCCAAGTGCTGCTCCAATCATTGCACTTGCTATTACACCAACAGATTCAATATTCTCTACTGTAGCCACCACTACAGGATCATCAGTTTCAGAAGAAACAAAGCCAACACCAGGAATTTCTTTAGTTTTAGCTTCAATCAAATCAGAAACATCGGTTAAATTGTCCATTCCTTTAGCTGCTTTAATCGCAGAGTTTGCAACATCTGCAACGAAAGGCTCACCACCATAGGTATCAAAACCTAATATAATCGCATCAGGATAAAATCCTTCACGAAAACTTGCTTCAGCATAAGATATTCCTTCGCCTGCTTCGGATTCGACCTTTGAAATTCCGGACAAGTCGCCTAAGTTTTCAGCACAATCTTTCAGTATATTGACTATTCCTTCATTAACAACTTCAAGCAAATCATCTTCAACGAAAGCACTGACTACAACATCATCTCCAGTAATATTTGTTAGAGCAGCCTTACTGGCTCCTAACTCATTAAGCTTATAAAGATTTTTTTCAATGTTTTCTGTTAATGCTTTACTACAGGACACATCATTTTTGGAAATGTCTGCCCCGATAGCTGTGATTTTCAAAATAACACCTTTAATAAATTGATTAAAAAATACATAAAATAATAATATTTTATCTGTTATATTATTATGTTGGTTAATTTATATAAATTTAAGTCATTTAACAAGGGATTTTAGAAAAAATTAATAAATAATTACAATCAAAAATATCTATTAATGTATTCACAAACAAAAATAGCTATTCCAATTTTTCAGCCCAAAATTGATGGGGTAATAGAAGTTGCAAACGACTGCATCAAAAAAGGTGCGGATATTTTAGAATTTAGTATTGATGGACTTAAAGATCCTAATTATAAAGATATTAAAGAAGCTATTGAGGAAATCAATTTCCCCATGATTGCAACAAATAGAATTTCAACAGAAGGAGGTTCATTTAAAGGATCTGAAGAAGAAAGAATAGATATTTTATACAAATGTTGTGATTTAGTTGAATATGTGGATATTGAACTTCAAAGTGATGATGAATATATAAGTATGATTCATGACACGGGAGTCAAGACCATTGTATCTTATCATGATTTTGAAAAAACTCCTGAAATTGACGAAATAACCTATATTGTCAATAAGGAGCAAGAGCTTGGAGACATTGCATAAGTTGCATTTATGCCTAATGATTTAGAGGACACTTTGAAAATATTGGCAATCCTGTCACACTGCGAAAATACTATTGCC
>JAFUBV010000181.1 GCA_017460025.1 Methanobrevibacter sp.
AGGTTCTATTACTCAGATGCCTATCTTAGTTATGCCTCAAGACGATATTACTCACCCAATTCCTGATTTAACCGGTTATATTACCGAAGGACAAATTGTATTAAGTAGGGAAATTTCCAGGAAAGGTATTTACCCTCCTGTAGACGTACTTCCTTCACTTTCTCGTTTGATGAGTGGTGGTATCGGTGGAGAAAAAACTCGTGATGACCACAGTGGTGTATCTGACCAACTTTATTCCGCATATGCAGAAGGTCGTGAATTAAGAGACCTCGTTGCGGTTGTAGGGGAAGAAGCACTTACTGAAAGAGATCAAAAATTCTTAGAATTTGCTCAAGCATTTGAAGATAGATTCATCACCCAAAGTAAAGATGAAGACAGAACTATCTTTGAAACTTTAGATCTCGGTTGGGATTTACTTAAAATCTTGCCTAAAACAGAACTCAAAAGGGTTAAAGAAGAATTTATCGAACAATACCTTCCAAAAGAATAAACTCATTTGTTTAAAACAGGTGATTAAATGGCACAAGATATTATTGATGGAATTAATCCAACAAGGATGGAGTTATTATCTCTTAAAAACAGGACTAAACTAGCTGTAAAAGGACATGGTTTACTCAAGGAAAAAAGAGATGCTTTAATCAAAGAATTTTTTGATATCTTGGATCGTGTTAAAGGTATTCGTGAAAACGCAGAAAAAAGTCTGAAAGAAGCTAATGAAGCTTTAGTTGAAGCTCAAATTGCAATGGGTGATTTAGCTGTAAGAAAAGCATCCTTATCTGTTAAAGAATCTATTGATGTTGACATTACTTCAAGAAGCGTAATGGGTGTATCTGTACCTGTAACCAATATTAAAATGGAAGAAAGATCCATTGTAGATAGAGGTTATGGTTTTGCAGACACTACCATTCAATTGGACGAAGCTGCTAAAAAATTCGAGGAATCTCTCAAGTATTTAATTGAACTTGGTGAAGTGGAAAAGACCATTTTCTTATTAGCTGAGGAAATTGAATCAACTAAACGTAGAGTAAACGCTTTAGAACATATTATGATTCCAAGATTCCAAAATACTGAAAAGTATATTGATATGAGACTCCAAGAAATGGAAAGGGAAAACTTTGTTCGTTTGAAAATGATTAGGTCTACAATTGAGAAAAATGAAAAAGCTCAAAGAGCTGCTCAAGAGGCCGCAGAATAAGATTTCTTATTCTGTTTCATTTTCTTATTTTTTTTATTTATTTTTAAAATGGTGTATTAATGAGAAGAAATCCTATTGATCAATTTTTAAAAGATCCTGATAATAAGGCCAAAGCATTTAGATGGATTACTTATGGTATGGTCATTACTACTTTTTTAATTACAATTGGACTTTTGTTCTTTATAGCATTTCTCGTTGGTATCTTTTAGTTTTATCATACACTACCTGGGAGCTATAATCTATTTTTTCACATAATTTTTTAAAGTCCACATCTTTATCAATGATTGTTAGCAAAGGCTCTGATTTTTCTGTTATCGTACCGATGTGCGGTAAATCGTAGATATTGTCCAAATCTATTTTTGAATATTTGTTTGTGTAAGGGGAATAAATTATTTTTTTATAACTGTAGTATTTTGCTTCAGGTATCTGAATATCAATGTTTAAGCAGGATTTGATATGTGCATCCAGCATGTTGATTTGCAGTGATTTTTCAACACATTCAAATGTTCCCTGAATCCTTGGGTTAACTTCGATTACATATAGTCCATTTTCATTTAAAATATAATCTACACCAGTAGAACCCATTAAATCAAATTTGTATGCGATATTTTGTGAAGTTTCAATCATTTCTCTGTTTATTTCATCGATATCTTTTACTTTACTCAATATTGATTCACTGGTTAACTGTAAAATATTGCCTATGTAAATATAGCTGCCGTTGTTTTTGAAATCATGTTCTGTCAATAATCTGGAGTTCATGATGGTCTTTTTTGTGTCCTTACTTCCAAGTATTGATGAGCTGAGGTTTATTCCCTCAACATATTCCTGAAGGATATATTCTTCACCATCATTTAATTGAATATCCTCTTCATTATTTAAAACTTTTATATTATATCCACCAGATCCTTTAAGGGGTTTTAAAATATATTTAGTTTCAGGATTATTTCTACTAATTTCAATAGCTTCATCTACATCATTTATAAAAAAAGTTTCAGGAGTTTTAAATTCATCTTTGATTTCATTGTAAAATTCAAATTTGTTCTCAATTTTTCTAACATCTTTTGTCGCTAAAATCTTTTTTTGATGTTTTTTTGAAAAATCACTTGGTGAGATGCCTGATATTGGAATTATATAATCGGCTTCACTTATATATTCCTTTGAAATTTCCAGAATGTTTGAGCTGCTGAACTGATCTTCAAATATGCCGCTGCTTTCATCGTCATGCTCTTCAAGAATGATTTTCTGATTTTTGATTTGAGGCATGTCTGATGTAGAAAAATAACTTGTAGAATAAAGTTCATAATCTAGTTTTAAAGCACTGTTAAGCATACTTCTTGTATTAATTCCAATAAGCAATAGCTTTTCCATAAAAAATCTCATAAAAAAAGTTAGTTGAATAGTCCCGAGCGGAGTCGAACCGCCGTCTCCGGGTCCAAAGCCTAGAAGGATTACCACTACCCTACGGGACTAT